>CAWWAN010000007.1:0-20194 GCA_963934925.1 uncultured bacterium
TGGGAGTCAAATTCACTAAGCTGCCTTGGGTAGTCTTAGCCATGGGCTTAACCGGATGTACTCTTGCTGTGCTTATGCAATGGTGGATGAACGCGGTTGATTATCCATACGACATCTCGGGCAAGCCACGATGGTCGCTGCCGGCGAACGTTCCCATCATCTTTGAGATGACGGTTCTGTTCTCCGCGTTCACAGCTTTCTTTGGCATGTGGATCGCCAACGGGTTGCCTTTATGGTACCACCCTCTGTTCCGCAACAAGCGTTTTGCGCGCGTAACAGATGACAAATTCTTTGTCGCAATAGAAGCTGCTGACGATTTGTTTAATTCTTCGAAAGCTCACGACTTCTTGAAGTCGCTTGGTGCTAGCGATACAGAAGATGTCTACCATTCTGCCGAGTCGGCCGGATTACCAGGAAGCCTAAAGGGCAAGTTGGTAGTTATGGCTTGTTTGGCCACGGTCCCTTTGTCGATGGTGTACAACTCTTACGGCAAAACAACGACTGAGCCGCGAGTGCATCTTGTTCCAGATATGGACAAGCAAGATAAGTTTCGCGCGCAAGGCAAAACGTCCTTGTTCGCTGACGGTCGCATGAGTCGCCCCCAAGTTGAAGGCACGGTTGCTCAGGGTGACCTTGACGACCACTCTAACAATGTCGTAAACGCGGCATTCATCGATCGCGGTGAAGAGCGTTTCAACATTTACTGCTCTGTTTGTCACGGATTCGACGGTAAAGGTGATGGCACAGTCCATCGTCGCGCCACCGAATTAGCGGACGCGGGGCACGCTTCTTGGATTCCACCTTCGAACATAATTCTAGGGCTTTACGCTGATCAAAGTGACGAAGAGCTTTACTCAACAATCACAGATGGTATTCGTACCATGCCTGGATACGGCGAGCAAATTCCTAAGAAAGATCGGTGGGCGATTATCGCTTACGTACGTGCCTTGCAGATGGCGCAAAAAGGCGATTCCGTGGATACTACCGGAATGACGTCAGAACAACGTGGCGAGTTACTGTTTGATAGCCAAACTTGTTCTACTTGTCACACAATGAATGGGGCTCGAGTTATTGGGCCGCCGCTTAACGGACTCATTGGTCAAGAGATTACTCTCGATGATGATACTACCTTGGTGATTGATGAAAACTACATCCTCAATTCTATTACCGACCCAATGGCTCAGGCGCGCAAGGGTTACCCTAAGGCGATGCTCCAGGTTGAACTTACCGACGAAGATCTAACGGATCTTCTGAACTACATTAAGTCGCAGAAATAATAATAACGATGACTTCTAATCTTAGATTAACGGGCGACTACCAAGCTGGCGATTTAGCGCCACGCATGAAGCGCATCGGTTTGGTGCTTGCTGTCCTTGGTTTGGGCGCTGGCGCTGCCATGGGTCTTACTGGCGACGCGGACACCAAGACTCACTTTTGGTTTGCCTATTTGGTGGCATTCTGCTTCGCATTGACCATTGGCTTGGGCGCGATGTTCTTCACGATAGTGGGCCACGTTGTGAATACTCACTGGAATATCTCTTTGCGCCGTTTGGCTGAATTGACAATGGGCGCGCTTCCGGTGATCTGTTTGTTTGGCCTGGCCATGCTGATGCCATTCTTCGATCACGAGGTGGATATCTGGCAATGGGACTCCATAAATAGTGGTGGCTCGCATTCAGTAGAGCACGGCAGCGATCATGGTGGTGCCGGTGCGCAGTCTCTTTCAGACAAACTCGATCACGCCGAGCACGTGCACATCGTTGAGAAAAAAGCCGCTTACTTAAACCGCAACGGGTTCATCTTCCGCCTGCTTGCTTACTTCCTGATTTGGGCATGGATGGCGAAGTTCTTCTTAAGTAAATCTGCCGCGCAAGATACTGCGGGGGATTCTATAGATAACGTGCTGCGCATGAAGAAAGTTGCCGCGCCAATGATTTTTGTATTTGCGTTGACGATATCATTCGCGTCGTTCGACTTAATCATGTCGCTCGACGAAACTTGGTTCTCTACCATTTTCGGAGTCTACATTTTCGCAGGTTCATTCTTGGCAGCTAATTGCTGGCTAGTCATTATGTCGAAATGGTTGCAGGCGCGTGGCAAAATGACTGACGTCATCAACACCGAGCATTATCATGACTTGGGTAAATGGATGTTCGCCTTTACATTTTTCTGGGGCTACATTGCGTTTTCTCAGTTCATGCTGATTTGGTATGCCAACATCCCTGAGGAGACTCACTTCTATATGAACCGCACTATGGGCGTGTGGCAGGGTTACAGCAATTTGCTAATGGTTGGAGCGTTCTTCTTCCCATTCTTGGCCTTGCTATCACGTCACGTTAAGCGTAGTACTAATGTCCTTTGCGGCATGGCTGTTTACGTTTTGTTTATGCGTTACCTGGACCTTTACTGGCTGATTATGCCGAACTACCACCGTGGCGAGATTATCGACAATCCATTTGGCTTGGTTGAGATTTCCTTAGCAATAGGCTTTATCGGACTGTTGCTTTTCGGCATAGCTCGTAACGCTGGCAAGCAGTCACTGTTGCCGATTAATGACCCTCTTCTTGCAAAGTGTCTAGGACACAAGAACCTCTAATAACATGGCTGTACAACACGACGATTTGCCGAACATAAGTTTGATCAACACAACCCTAGCAACAACATTTATCGTTATTGCTCTGTCTTACCTTTCTTCTGGGCTTTACAAGCGTCGTGCGCTTGACCTTGAGGGGGAACGTAATGTCCAGTCTATTGTTGCCGAACGCATCGAATTGCGTCAGCAACAAATAGATGGCGTAACCGCTACGGTTGTGACGGATAAGCTTGTTGAATCAAAGCAAGAAGTCATAGACTCTTACAATAAATAATTTGAATTTAAGCTTACCGCGCGAATGGGTGATGGCATTTTTTGCCACCGCCATGGTGGTAAGCCTGACTCCTGCGCAGGTAGGCTTTGAAACGCGTGACATCAGAGATGTCGGCGTAAGCGAACAACTCGGCGCAACCATCCCTCTCGAGCTGCAATTTACTGACACGCTAGGCAACACCGCGCCGCTTTCGCAATACTTTGATGGGGAGCGCCCTGTGGTGCTTACATTGAACTACGCTAATTGCCCGCAGCTGTGCAATCTACAGCTGGATGGATTCGTTAGCACTTTGAATCAGCTAGACGATTGGCAGGTCGGCAAGCAGTTTCAAGTCATAACGATCAGCCTTGACCCAAGCGAAACCGAAGAGATGGCGCAAGATTTCCGCGCCAAAGTTTTGTCAAAGTATGATGCTCCAACAGCCTCTGAAGGGTGGCATTTTTTGCGTGGCAGCGAAGCAGACATTCGCGCAGTCGCCAAAGCAATTGGCTTTACCTACAACTTCGTCGAAAATAAAAATGAGTATGCGCACACTGCCGTCCTCACTCTTCTCGACCCTAAAGCTCAGGTGGCACGATACCTTTATGGCATCGAATACCAGCCGAGCACACTGCGCTTGTCGATGGCGGAAACGGCTGACTCAAAATTCGTGTCAACCGTCGATGCTTTGATCTTGCGCTGTTTTTCTTACGACGCTGCGTCCGGCACTTTTGTCGCCAACGCTTGGATCATTACAAAGTATGTGATGACATTTGTCGGAGTACTCCTAATTACTTTCTTGGTTTGGATGCACCGCCAAGGACCGAGTGAATCAAATAAGCCCATGTACACCCAAGGCCCGAGTAAATCAAATAAACCAGTAGCATGAATATGTACACCCTCTTAAGCATGATGCTCCAACACCAGAAGGAAGATTTTTTCTTCCCTTCGCAGGCATCCGCAAATGCTGCAACCGTTGACTTCATCTTTTACTTCATCTTCTACGTGTCGCTTTTTGCTTTCATTACGATTGTTATGGCGACCGCTATTTTCGCCTGGCGCTACCGCCGCTCGAAAGTGGGGATGACTCCAGAGGACTCTCCGAATCACTCAACCAGTATCGAAATTGTGTGGTCGGTCGTCCCCTCCATTTTTATGGTGGTGATGTTCTGGTACGGCTTCGAAGATTTCACAGAGCGTAGAACCCCTCCGGCTGATTCTTACGAAATTCATGCCAAGGCCTCTAAGTGGCAATGGGAATTCGAGTACTCGAATGGCGCGAGTTCATTCGGCTATATTAACGCCGGAGAATATCAAGGCAAGGGTCTAGTCGTGCCATTAGGCAAGAACGTGCGCATTCGCCTTGAGTCTGCTGATGTCTTGCACTCCTTCTCGATCCCAAACTTCCGCGTCAAGATGGACGTTGTCCCTGGGCGCTATACCGATGTGTGGTTTAACGCAATTGAAATGGGTGACTTCCCAATTTTCTGCACCGAATACTGCGGCACCAGGCACTCACGCATGCTTTCTAGGGTTCGCGTTGTGAGCGAAGACGATTTTGCGGTGTGGCTAAAAGAAAATCAAGAAGACCCCAATGCTTCGCCTGCTGACAAAGGTAAGCGCTTGTTTAGCGCTAAATGCACAGCTTGTCACGCGGTAGATGGCTCTACAAAGATTGGCCCAGCCCTTAACGGTAAGTACGGCACTGTCGAAAACATCGTTGGCGGCACCGTCATTATCGATGACAATTACATACGCAGGTCGATCCTCGACCCTAGTGCTGATATCGTTATTGGCTACGAAAATGTTCCAATGACTTCGTTCGCAGGTCAACTCAGCGATGATGAGATCTCGAATATCACCGCTTACCTGAAATCGCTAACCGAGTAGAAAAGAAATGGCTCCTACTACTAATACATTAGACCGTACTAATTACCTCAATGCGACCAAGGGCTTTATGTCCTGGTTCTGGACTATCGATCACAAGCGACTTGGCTTGATGTACCTTTGGTCGGTAATTGCTTGCTTCATCATGGGCGGTTTTTTCGCTATGAAGATTCGCCTTAACCTCATGCCTGGCGCCGTTGACTATGCGACGCAAACCGCAGAACAAATGAATGCTTACAATAATGCATTTACTGTTCACGGCGCGGTGATGGTTTTCTTAGTGATCATTCCGTCAATACCGGCGGCCTTGGGCAACTTTGTGGTGCCGATGATGCTTGGTGCCAAAGACGTGGCATTCCCGCGTTTGAATCGCTTTAGTTACCACTTATGGATTATCGGGGCCTTGCTGTTTGTGGCAACGCTATTGATTGGCAACCTCGACACAGGCTGGACTTTCTACCCACCTTATTCAACGGGGCACACCGACCCATCTGTAATTACAGCGGTGCTCGGTGCTTTCATTCTGGGCTTTAGTTCGATCTTTACCGGACTAAATTTTATTGTGACCATTCACAAAATGCGTCCACCGCAAATGACATGGTTCAAGATGCCATTGTTCTTGTGGGCGATTTACGCGACAGCGGTCATTCAGGTTCTCGCTACGCCGGTCATCGGTATCTCTCTGCTTTTGATTCTTGTTGAGAAAACAATGCAGATTGGTATTTTCACGCCTGAACTTGGTGGCGACCCGGTGTTCTTCCAACACCTATTCTGGTTCTACTCCCACCCAGCGGTGTACATTATGGTGCTACCCGGAATGGGAATCATGTCAGAGCTTTTTGCGACTTTCAGTCGCAAGCCAATCTTCGGTTATAAGTCGATTGCGATGTCTTCAATTGCGATTGCCATTTTCTCGTTTATTGTTTGGGGACACCACATGTTTATCTCCGGCCAATCTGATGTGATGTCGGTGATCTTCTCGGCCCTCACTTTCTCGGTGGCGGTGCCATCGGCGATTAAGGTGTTTAACTGGATATCCACGATGTATAAAGGTTCGATATCCTTCTCAGTCCCGATGCTATACAGCATGTCCATTATTTGGCTGTTCGGTATTGGCGGATTAACGGGGCTATTCTTGGCCACTCTTGGCACTGACGTGGTTTTCCACGATACGTACTTCGTGGTCGCACACTTCCACTATGTGATGGTTGGCTCTGCACTCTTTGGCTTCATTGGCGGCATCTATTACTGGTGGCCGAAAATGTATGGCAAGGTCGTGGATGGTCCTTTAGCAAAAATAGGGTGCGTGCTGTCCTTCCTGGGCTTCAACCTGACATTCTTGCCACAGTTCGTGGGTGGCTCAAAAGGGATGCCGCGGCGTTATGCAGCATACGGTCCCGAACAAGGCTTCGATGACTGGAATTACTGGTCAACGATGGGGGCAATGGTGTTGCTAGTCGGCTTGAGTATCGCACTCTTTGCTCTTCTTAGGTCATTCTTTGTTAAAGGTACGCTCGCTCCGGCCAACCCATGGGGCGGGGTCACTCTTGAGTGGCAGTCTCCATCGCCACCACCTGAGCATAACTTCGAAATAGATCCGCCGACAGTAGGCGATCCATACGACATGTCGTTGGTTGAGTACCGCGGTGAAGTCGAAGGCTTCTTACCAGTCAACCCGCGCGAAGATGACCCATGCGTCGCTTATATTGAGCCGGAGGAGGCGTAATGAGCTCTCACGACAATCACCCAGAAGGAGTCGCCCATCACTTTGAAACTGCCGAACAGCAGTTTGATTCGGGCAAGCTTGGCATCTGGACATTCCTTTTAACGGAAGTATTGTTTTTCAGTGCGCTGTTCGTCGCTTACACGATGTACCGCGACAACTACCCTGAGGTTTTCCAGTTTGCTTCGCAATACTTGGACACTAATCTTGGCGCGCTAAACACTTTGGTGTTGCTGCTTAGTTCATTCACGATTGCTTGGGGTGTACGCAATGCGATGTTGGGCGAAACTAAGATGCTCACAATCAACTTGATCATCACTTTGGTTTGCGCAGCAGGATTCATGATGATTAAAGCCGAAGAGTACAGCCATAAATTCCATGAAGGAACTTTGTGGGGCGGACACGAGCATTCCATTTTTCAGCTAGATGCTAGTAAAGTCGATCCAGAAATTGCAGCTCATAGTAAAGCTTGGTCCAATCCAGACGGCGAGTTCTCTGCAGCGGTAAAAGATCTCGACCCGGAGTTTCGTCAAAAACTAGGTATCTTCTTTGGTGTTTACTTCTGTTTAACGGGATTGCACGGTATCCACGTTTTGATCGGTATGATTTTATTGACTTGGCTGTTGATACGAAATTTGCGTGGCGAATTCGGCCCTAAAAACTTTGCTGCGGTTGACTTCATTGCCTTGTATTGGCACTTAGTTGACCTCATCTGGATTTTCCTCTTCCCATTACTCTACCTCATTAGTTAATCATGTCAGATTCCTCACACGATTCAGAAGGGCACATCGGTCACGTGCTTCCTCTAAGCCTATTGATTAAGGTTTTTGGCTGCTTAGTTCTGCTAACCATTCTTACGGTAATTACGGGCCAAGCCAGTTTGTACGGTGCCGACTTGGCAGTGGCTATGATTATTGCTACTTGCAAAGCTTCATTGGTTTGCTTGTTTTTCATGCACCTTAAATACGATCGCCCGTTTCACGGCATGATATTTTTGTTCTCGGTAATGTGCGTCGGACTATTTCTGGCCTTCGTAGCTCTTGATGCAGGAAGTTACCAAGAGAGCATTAAAGATTACAAGGCTAACGAAATTGCCGACCAACAACTAGGTGAGTAACCAAATAAGCAGCCTGGGACTGCGAGTCTTAATTGCTTCGCTAGCCCCGCTGTTTATAGGCACCATGTTTTGCGGATGGTATTTCCGTGACATGGGACCGACGGGGGGTGCGCTCCCTAATCTACCCTTATTGCTTATAGCCTCAACTCTGCTCCTCGGAGCAGTGAGCTATTTCGCAGAAAAAGGGACGGCGTCTGCCGTCAAAGCGACCTTGTTTTTAGGTGTTGTGTTTCTAGTGTGTCAAACCTTTGTCTGGCGCGATTTGAGCGCCTCTGAAGCGAGCACCAGCGTGCATCCGATGTACGCCTTCAATTTCTACTTGATGACGGCGTTGCACGCCGTACACGTTCTTGGCGGCCTGGTTTACAGCATCGTAAGTTTACTGTCGTTTAAGAACGGTGGAGAAGAGCTTGTCCAGCGCGTACGTAATCACGCTGTGTATTGGCATTTTTTAAGTGTGACGTGGGTGGGCATTTTGCTCAATCTGTTTGCCATTCGCATCCCTAACCCCGAGCAGTCCTTCTTGGCACCCTTGTCTGTAGGCGTATGCGTGTTGTTATTGCTTATTGTGCTGGCGTATCAGGCTATGGCCATCCGCCTGCTTTGGGAGCGCGGAGAAAAAGCATTTGCGTTGTTCTCATTATTATTACCAGTAGCTTTTTTACATATATGGGCGCGTGGCGAAGAACTTAAAACTCAAAAAACTGCTTTGCGTTGGGGCGTAGCTCAAGGACTGTTATTGGTTGCATTAATGTTTGCCGGCACCTTGCACCTAGGTCAGTTCGCCAGTAGTTTTGATAAAATCAAGTATTAATGAAACTCAACTCGTTTGAGTTCGGGTTACTAACTGGAACTCTTAGGCGCTTAGTCCAAGAGCAGGTTGATATTAGACAGTGGCGCAAGCTTGGTGCGTTAGATTGTCCCGAAGGCGATGCTTTAGATGTCGGATGTGGTCAAGGCCATGGAATAAGGTTGGCAGTGTCAAAATTTGGCGTCGGTAAGGTCGATGCTTTTGATACCGATGAGCGCATGTTAAAGCGTAGTCGTCTTGCCACGGCAAAACTAAGAAACATCCAGCTCAGCAATCACTCGGCGACACAGATACCTGCAGCCGACGCCAGCTATGACCTAGTTTTTGATTATCAAGTTTTTCATCACATAGATGATTGGCCGGCGGCCATCCACGAGGTGCATCGTGTCATGAAACCGAATGCGCAGTTGTTGATTGCCGAGAGCTTGCCAGGCCTAATCGAAGGCTCGTGGTGGGGAAGACGCATGGACCACCCGAAAGAAAATCGTTTTACCGCGATAGAATTGCAAAGCGCATTACAGAGTATCGGGTTTAGACTGAGTCCGTCGCGCATCATTGGCGACCACTTCATTTGGCTAGTTGCAACTAAGGCTTAAAGGGCTCGCATCCACTCAGGCCTAAACGCTGCATTAGATGGATCCGCGAGGACGCGATCAAGCACGCCGAGTAGGGCATCTTTGTCTTTAGGGAATGTCCCGGCCAATGTAAGGTAATTGCTAGCGTGGTTACTGCGGAAAATGCAGCCATCAACTTCGAGGTGAGCAACAAATTCGCGCAACTCGGCCGCCAACTCTATCGGTGAAAGATGGTCGACCTCGCCACGTAAATCGGCATCGAATAGCGGAGTGTTCTCTGTTGGAGTCATCACTAGCGTGGAAACGAAGCGCGGGCTAATGGCACTTACCACCCGCGCCGAATCAATCGCATGCTGTCGACTAAGAGCATGCCCTCCGGCTCCGAGCAAAATCATAGTGCTAAGCTTGACGCCAGCTTCGTGTGCACGCAACGCAACGCGAATCATTTCATCACCGTCAACGCCCTTATCGAGATCGCTCAGCACTTGGTCGTTACCCGATTCAATGCCGAGGTAGTACTGAGTCAGTTTCTTCTCGCGCAGCATCGCCATCTCTTCAACTTTACGCACCGCTAACGCCTGCGGTGAGGCATAGCAAGTAATACGCTGAAGGTCTGGCCAGGTGGCATTCAGATAGTCGCACAATTCAGCTAGGAAGGAGGCCTTCGCCATCAATGCGTCGCCGTCAGCTAAAAACACCTTGCGGGGAGCACTGAAGTCTCTTGCTACAGAATCAATTTCGGCTTTGAGCTCGTCTATCTTGCGCACACTAAATTTCTTTTCGCGATACATGGCGCAGAAAGTACAGCGGTTCCAGCTGCAGCCCAGTGTGGCCTGCAAAATCAAACTATTCGCCTCGGAAGGCGGACGAAACACTGCACCTTGGTAATTGAGCATGCTACAATTTTACTATGTCATGCAGAAAGTGGATACTTTTAACTTTGTTAGTTGGCGGATGCGGTGAAGCACCAAAAGCTACAGCTCAAGCCTCTGATCCGAGTGCTCAACCTAGCGTTCAGCAACGGGTGAATTTCGGTGTCACTATCGCGGGAGCAGAATTCGGCAGCGAGGCGCTGTCCTTTTGCAACGAAGCCCCAGGAATATTGGGTGCAAATTACTTCCATAACAAACCATGGACATTTGATTGGTTCCGGGAGGAGGGTGTCGATTTGTTTCGTATACCTTTTCGCTGGGAACGCATTCAGCCCCAGCTTGGGGGGCCACTCGATAAGGTCGAGCTCAATCGCTTAGTGAGAGTCGCAGAGTGGGCCGAGGACAAAGGCGTAAGAGTGATATTTGATATGCATAACTTTGGCCGCTACTCGATTCGGTCCCAAGGTAAAATAGTGAGCGCGGTAATCAACAAGAAATACGATTCACAGGTTCTAGTAAGTAGCGATAACTTAATCGACGTTTGGTCAAAAATAATTCGCGCGTGCGACGCAGCAGAGGTTACGCCGTGGGCGCTTGGCTTGATGAATGAGCCGCATGATATGGGGCTTGGCAACTGGCGCAAGATATCGCGCAGTCTTGTAACGGGCATTCGCGAGATGGGTAGCAAGCACACTCTGTTAGTGGCTGGAGATGGGTGGTCGTCCGCAGAAAACTGGAAGAAATATCACGGCGCTAAAACTTGGATTGAAGATCCGCTTGATAAAGTAATTTACGAAGCCCATGTTTACTTCGACCATGACGGAGCGGGCAAATACGGTTTAAGCTTCAGCGAAGAACTACGCCGCGACCCGAAAATATATGATCGTCCGCAACAACGACTCGCGCCTTTTTTACAGTGGTTAAAAAGGAATAACGCGCGCGGGATTATCGGCGAGATCGGTGTCCCGAATTCCATTGAACCATGGGCGGGCATCGTTCTGGAGGCGATGGAGTTACTGCAACAGCACGATGTCGAAATGGTTTATTGGGCGGCCGGAGAATGGTGGGGTGATTACCAGATGTCCATTCAGCCGCCTGTAGAAAATTCACTAGGCAACGATTTGTTTAGAAGCCTCAAGAAGAATTAACTTACTTCTTGTCGTTGTTGACCGATGGGCCTAGTGTGTCACCGTCAATAAGCCCCGTTAGGCGCTGGTAGTGTTTGTCAGCACGCTGGTGTTCGCCCAGCTTCGCCAAAGTGTCGGCGACTTGTAGGAGCAGACGCCGGTTATTCCCGTCGATGGTGATCGCGTGCTCCATTAGCTCTATGCCGCTTACCACTTCGCCTGCCTTGGCCAAGACGTTGCCCAGTTGCGCTGCAAGACGCGGGTTCTCAAAATCAATATCAGTCAACATGCGCTTAATGCTGAAGCACAGTGCTAATTGCTCGTCGCTGATGGCATCTAATGCAGACACTGAGTCGAGATAGCCCAGCCAGATACGACGGTCGTCCGAGTGACCTTCAAGCAGCACCATAAATTGCTCTGCGGCTTCATCGTGGCGCCCAGCTGAGAGCAGGGTTTCTGAATAGCTAGTCAGAATTTCTATGTCGCCAGGGTAGAGGTCGCGCAGTCGGCTAAAGATTAAGGAGGCCTCTTTAGAGAATTTTTGGGCTGACATTACCTGCCCATAGAGAACTCCGGCGTCACGACTGTTTGGATCGATATCGAGCGCGAGTAAGCATTCTTGCTCAGCAGCCTTAAAGTTCTTTTGCGCAGCATGTATTTGCCCCACACGAATGTGCGCGGTAATATCGGTGCCAGAGGTTTCGTAAAGTTCGGCTGCAGCTTCTAGGTCGCCCTGCGAAAGTAATACAGAGGCGTGTTCCGCGAGCACCTCAGTTGGTACGTCATAGGATCGTTCTAGTTTTTCGAAGTAGACAATCGCTTGCTCTGATCCATCCACTAAGCGGGTTGCGTTACGCGCTGCTGCAAGTAATATTTCTGCCCGGTCCAGATTACGCGCTTGTTCTGGATGAGCCTCCATTCCTTCGAGAACACTCTGGAAAATTTCGGCAGCATCATCGACGCGGTCAACGTCGACAAGTAGGTTGCCTAAAGCAAAGCGTAAGCCGAGATTATCTGGCTCGAGGCGCAACATTAGGCGGGTTAAACTGTCCGCTTCATCGCGGCGACCTTCGTCAAGGAGAACATCCATAAGCATGTTCATTTTTTCGAAGTTTGTTTCTTCGTTTATCGTGACGCGCAGTAATTCTTCAAAGCGTTCGCGGTCGGTGCGAGTGTGCAAGCCACCCTCGACGATTTCGCGCAAAAAGATGTCGTCGCGGTTAATAAACTGAAACAGTGACAAGCTGCCAGGAACCAAAAAAGCCGCGCACAACAAAGTAATCGCAACCGGTTGGTAGATAGGAGCATTGCGGTTGCCTCCTTTGTTTCCCAGTACCGACTGCATTGGTTTCTCATTTGCTGCTTTGAGCAAATCGTGAATCAGAGAGCGAGATTGGCCATCAAAACTTACGAAACGAAACACATGCTCTTTCTTGATTTCAGGGCCAATAACACGATCGGTGATTCGCGCCACTTGAAAGATGCCGCTTGCTTTCCCAAAGGGTGTTTGCACACGGAATTCGTAATTCGAATCAAGCTCTAGCTCCTCATGCAGAAGAGCGCGCAAGCCAGAACGGCTGACGTCTTCTGTCGCGGCCTCGATTATCTCAATCGCGCCATTTGCGTCCGCGCTTTGCTTGGAAATACCTAGAGGTAAATGATAGGACAATCGTTCTTCTTTGCGCCTATGCCATTGGCTCGGATCGGTCAACCAACTTAAAAATCGGTTTTGCTTCGCGTTAGATTTTGCGAATTCATCGTACTGCATTGGCACTACGAAGTTCATAAGTGCGTCCATTAGCATGTCTATTGACTCGGCAGGCACGTCGCCAAACAGAGCGCCGTAGCTTGACATGTTGATGGTGTCTTTGGAGCGCTCTAGCAGCGGATCGATGGCGCCAGCGTCTGTGTGCTGAATACGGCCTGGCATGGTGACGATTGTGCCCCCAATTGAGATGTCAAATTCTCCTTCTGACCCCGCAGGATAGTCTTGGAAAGCCACAAAGCCAATGCCTTTCTCGTTAATGTCGTTTGTGATACCAGCGCCCGAGAACTCCTCTCCGTTAGGACTAGTTAAACGGAAGCTCACTGGTAATCCTGCGCGGTGACGATATGAATAACGTTTGTTCTCGGCGGCCAGCGATCTGCGGATTACTACCCACGCCAACCACATCTGATAGATCGTTAGTGGTCCAGCGATGGCTATGCCGAGGAAGTCGGGGCTCGGCTCAAACATCACCCGGAAGGTACCCCAAGCAATTGATAGGCCGCCAATCCCGAATATTAAAGCTTGCGGCATTAACAATGGCAGAAGCGACGCGTTGTCTTGACGCCCGCGTTTAGAGGTAACAACAAACTTTGACTTCTTGTGACTGAAGAGCGCTTTGCAGCAGCCACGAATGTTTGTCCAGAAGGTCATCATCGCGAAGATCTCTATGTTCAACAAGCCTGCGTGCTTCCCAGAGATTATTCGCAGTACTGCATGAGTAACAACGATGTAGAAAACTAGCATCGCGACAATCGGGGCAGTAAATTTAGTAAATGGAGCCACGCCCGTGAATAACAACAGCATCGGTGTTAGGTAAACGGCCAAGCGCGTAAAGCCGCTAAACCAGTGAACAATGGAGGCCCAGAAGGATAATCTTTGCGCTAGTGTCAGGCCACGCATAAACAGCGGGTTGTCATGCCATAAAATCGAAACGTTGCCTTCCGCCCAACGCAAACGTTGGGAGTGGAAAGTAGTAACGTCGGGAGCTGCCATGCCGGCGATGAGTGATTCAGAAACGAATAGCGAGCGCCAGCCGTTTGCAGACATGCGAATGCCGGTGTGCATGTCTTCGGTAATCGTTTCTACAGCGACAAGACCCACGTCTTCAAGAGCGGCCCGGCGAAACATCGCCGCAGAGCCCGCGAAAATAACGGAATTCCAGTGATTGCGTCCTGGTTGAATTTGTTGGTAGAACAGCAGACCCTCTTCCCAGTATTCTCCTTTCGAGTAGTCAACGGACGATTGAAAGTTCTCGAAATTGTAAAAAGCATGTGGCGATTGCACGAAACCCAACTTGGGGTCGTGGAATAAGCCAAGCATACGCTCAATAAAGTTTCGGGACGGAATGTGATCGGCATCGAGCACCACAACAAACTCACCTTCGGTGATTTCCAGGGCATGGTTTAGGTTGCCCGCCTTTGCGTGGCGATTTTCTTCACGTGCTATGTAGTCGACACCTAATTCTACAGCAAGTTCGCGGACTTCTTCGCGGTTACCATCGTCCAAAAGGAAAGTCCGATGATTGTAGTTCATCGCCTTTGATGCGTTAACTGTTGCACGCAGTAGCGACGTATCTTCGTTGTAAGTCGGGATGTAAACATCGACTGTGACGTCTTCGAGCGGCTCTAGCTGTGGTACATTCTCAACCTCCCATACTTGGAAGAAATAAAGCATAAGGCTGATTCCGCCAGAGAATTCTGCGAAAAGCAATAGCATTGAGGCGAAAGTCGCGTAACTACCGTCAAGATTCAGTGTGAACATGACGCGGAACACTAAATAGCTCACTGTGGTGAGCACCGCGATTGCCATAAGCAACTTCCTAGAAAAAGGCGAAACTCCGGTATTCGAACTTTCCGCGTGAGCGTAAGATCCAACGGTATAATCAGTTACGGGCTTCAAATTCTTAAATCTAATTGAGGGGAGGGGTGACGCAAAAGGATTCGCTGTAGTAAAACGTCTCCCATAGGATATCGCATATTCGCAAAAAATGTAGACAAAACTGAAGAATACGGGCTTAGCTGTGCTTAAAGGCGCTTTGTGGGCCTAAAGCGCCTTTATTCCCTTAGAAGCGATAGTCGAAGCCGAAGAATGCGCTAGTTGAATTGTAGTAAGCAGAATTTAGCAGGCTAGTTTTAACCAGCAATGACGTATGGTCATCGAAATCATAATTGAAGGTTGCCCGGATGTTGTCATAATTATCGCCTTCTGAGTCCCAAATGCTGGAGTATCCCAGGTCATACCAAGTTTGATTCGCCCCTTTGAAGAAGTCTTTTCCTATCCACTGGCGCCATCCAATAGATGCGGAGTAGGAGGCGTATCCGTTTGGTGCAAAATAGCGAGCAGCCCCAACTTCATCTTGATAATTTTCATTGTTGTTATTGCCAAAATTTTGGTAATCGTACACCAGTGACACTTTTAGCTCTTTAGGCGGCAGAGTGATGTTCAGCATATTCGCCACATGAAACTTAAGGAGAGAGTTGTTATCAGAATAACTTGCAGTTGTTAGTCGGATATTTGACTCCCAAGAGCGATTAACCAAGTATGCCAATCCAATGTTTACGCCAGTCCGGGATACAGGATTGCTGGCATTTAATTCGAATCCGCCGCCGGGCTGGGCGTCAATTAAAATCTGATGATCTATCTTTGAAACAAGGCTGTTTTGATTTTCAATAACGTTTTCACTAAAAATGCTAGCGAATAGCGTAAGCTCATCATCCAAAGAAACGTCAACGCCGATATCGTAGGTCATTGATTTATCAAGGTCATTTACATACCCTTCTAAATTGAGTTCAGAATGAACGAAAAACCGACTGGCCTCCTGTTTGTTTTGCTGAGGGTTGTTCTTGTAGCCAATAGTAAAGACGTTTCCCGAATACCCATTAGTGTCAATAGGGACGTCACCAAATCCAGGAGATAAATCTAGTTTCGTGTAGGTTAGCGAGAGTTTTTCATCGATATCGCCTAGCGGCAGCGATGTCCCCATCGAGAACTTGCTTATAGCTAAGCTTGAGCCACTGCCAGAGCCTGTTCGGTCATTTGAGTCTTGGTTTATAGATTCGAGCGCGGTGTGAAAGCTAGGCGTCAAGTCATGAGTGTTACGCGACAGAGCTATGCGCGCTTCACGGTGATTAGGATTAATTTGTAGGATGCTCTCGTAGGCATCTATCGCCTTAGTCGTCTGGCCGGTGTTGCTAAGCGCTTGAGCTAAATCAAAACGTGCCTCTTGGTTGGAAGGCTCCGTTGCTATTAAACTACGCAGCAAAGGGATCGACGCGTAGTAATGACGATCCAGCAACATCGCTTTCGAGCGTTGTTCGAGGCTAGTGATAGTTTCAATTTCGGCATTGGCTGCACCAGTCAAGTGCCGACCTTCGACATCTGCAGCAGTCGGCATACCAGTGCCGCTAAGACTAAACCCTTCAGCATCTGCTAATTGCGCGTATGTTGCATTAGCAGATTCAGGGTCTTGCGACCATGTTTGCGCGCGAGCTTTTTCACGAATGGCAACGGAGTAAGTCGGATCGTGCTGCAATACAAGGTCGTAACTTTTTATAGCCTCATCATACAGCTTCATTGACGCTTGTATGCGTGCCACGCCAAGGCGGGCGCGTATGTTTGACGGTGCTTGGAGCAACAAGCGATTGAAGTCCGTCAAGGCAGATTGAGCCATGCCTTCACCCCGCAATGATGCTTTGGCTTCGCCGCGGCTCACTAGAGCCGTTTGGTTGCCAGGATCCCAACTCATGATTTGGTTGAACAATTCAATCGCTAATTCATAGTCGCCATCGTTTGCAGCTAGTTGGCCTAAATTCATGAGTAGCCTAAAGTCGGCACCCATGCCTGCCATGCCTTGTTCAAGTAATACCGCGTTCGCACTATCTGCGCCCGTAAGGCGCGAATCTGACTTTGCTAAGCCATAGCGCGCTTCTGGGATTAGCCCGCCGTATGGGTCCTGCAAAATCTCATCGAATAAAGTCTTAGCGCGTAGACCTTGGTTTTCTGCGAGATATGCCTCAGCTAAAGTTGTTTTTACAGCAAGCGCACCGTACGAAACAGTTGCGTTATCTTCAAGGAACTGCAAGCACATGTGTCGCGCTTCAGCCGCCATGCCACGCTTGATGTAGGACCGAGCTAATAACACAACAGCCTCGAAATCGCGCGGATCGCTGTTCATCAAACTACGGCAATGGGCGGCTGCTTCTTGGTAGCGTCGCTCGACGAATAAACATCTCGCCAACTCGAGCTTAGCATTTTGGCTGAACGATGAATTGCCCGGTACCCTTTTAAGCTCGGCCTTTGCCTTTTGGTATTCGCCGCTTTGACAGTATAGTTTGCCTAACGCAAGGCGTATCTCAAAATCAGCGGAGTCGTCTTCAAGAAGGCGACGGTAAATCTCTAAGGCGTGGGCATACTCGCCAGTCATCGAGTGGTACAGACTTTTACTTTGTAGATAACTGCGAGAGTCACGGTCTAATTCAGCGCTCGCAAGAATTTGCAAAGCTTTGTTTGGCAAGTGCGCGGCAAGGTGTAAATTAGCATTGGCGATTAAAGCAGCAGCATCATTTGAGCTCGCCCCGAGCACACGTTCGTTAAGCTCAATCGCAGCCCGGAAGTTTCCAGAGTCGCGCATAAAATAGGATAACTCTAGTAAAGCAGGACTGTTAATTTCGCCTAAGCTAGAAATTTCGCGCACAAGACCAATCGCTTCGACGTGGTTGCCAAGCATGGTGTGAGCTCGTGCTAAGTCTGCCAACACGGTAGAATCAGTTGGGTCGTCTTCACGTAATTCGGCGAGTATCGATAAAGCTTCTTGAGGACGGCGTGTGTCAAGCAACAAGGCCACCATCAATTGACGAGTCGCTGGGTCGCTAGTGTCGAGACCTTGCAAATATTCCTGGTAAACCTCGGTAGCTTTTTCGAAGTCGTTATTCCATGCGTGAATGCGCGCCAACATAATCGCGGCTTCAATTAGCTCTGGATCGATGGCCAATGCTTTTCCGAGTTGCTCTGCAGCAAAGCCTAACTCTTTCATTCCCATGTAGAGGTTCGCTAAAGAAATGCGTGCGTCGGTGTTGTTAGCGTCAACGCGAAGGAGCGATTCGTATTGCGTAACGGCTTCTAGCAAGCGATGTTGCTGGGCCAAAATGCCTGCATACTCATTTAACCCTTCGATAGAGCGGGGGTATTGACGGAGTAAATCTTCGTAACGCGCTGCAGCGTCATCTAGATTGGCGAGGGCAACCGCGTTACGCGCACTACTTAGCAGCACTTCTTCGGCGCTCACTTCTTGTTCTTCTTGCGCGTAACTAGTGTTGCTCAGAGCAACCAAAGGGCAGGCAAGCAGAACTATGGGTAGGTATTTATGCATACAATATGAGGATACCTAACAAAACAGCCCTTTTCTGAATAAATTGACAGAAAAAGGGCTGTTTGTGGAAATTGCTATTGCTTAATAATTTATGTGCAATTCTTTGGCTACGGTAGATGCCACAATATGGCCACTAAAGTCGTAGATAATCGCGCTGAAGTGCAAGTTAGAACCAACCGCATTTAATAGGTGCCCGGCTGGGAAATCGATTGTTGCAGTTGCGTTGCCCACAGGGTCCAGCAAGCCCATGTTGTTCCTGATGAACCCCGGTAAATGGTTTCTCGAAGAGCGTCGCAGAAGCGTGCTGTCGGCAAGAGGCATTTGTATGCCCTCGTTGGTAACCCGTAGAGTGGTACCAGCATTCGTAACCAATATTTTGTAAGGCTGCCCGGCCATGTCTCGAGGCATATCTACCTTGAGGGTAACTTGCGTCGGGTTGCTTGATGAAAGACTGTCGCCTCGGGGCATTTCTAAGCCCTCGATGAAGGCAAATCGTGAAACGATTGAGCCTAGAGTAGATGATGACGATAGAGCTAACAAATCGACAAAACCGTAACGGTTTAAGCTGCCTGATGAGCCAAGTGAGCGACCTAGGCGCGATGTGTTGTCCTCGCCTAAGGCGCGGAACAAAATCGCATCGTTCTCGCCAGAGAACAGAGTGGCAGAGCCACGGCCATTTTCGGCGCATGGTGCCCCAATGAAAACGTCAGGCCAAAAGTCACCATTTGTGTCGCCTGTAGGAGAGATGCTTGCGCCGAAGCCATCGCCCATCTCATGGCCTTGATAGTGGCGAATAACGCTATGGGTTAGGCCGGAGAATACCAGTACGCCGCCTTGCTGAAGAACCGGGTCGTTCTGGAAAGCAGGAAGCCCGACTGCGATATCGGGGTAACCATCGCGGTCGATATCGCCAACACCAGCAATGCTGTACCCAAAGTGACGTCCACCGTTGCGCCCTTGCCAGTGAGCTAGTGGTGAGCCATCTAGGCCTGAGTAGACATCTACGGTACCAGGGTATTGATGGCCAAGAGGTGAATTGTAGCCAGGGGCGCTGATCACGATATCAGGATAGCCATCACGGTTAATGTCATCTGCGGCGGCCACTCGGCTACCAAAACCAGAATTGTAATGAACACCATTGAATTCGTATAGGTGCTGGCCAAAGTTAGGGTCACCATTCCACGAACCAGAGAACACGTGAGCAGCGCCAACCTTTGGGCCGTCTAACCATGTACCAGGTGCGCCAACAATTATATCTCGGAAGCCGTTGCGATCTACATCGTCAACACCAGCAACAGATGCGCCAAAGAATGCTCCGGGCTTATCGCCATACCATATTTTGAGTGTTTCACCGGTAGCGCCAGATATTAAAACGGCTGCGCCACAGGCAGGTTTGCCGATGGATGATGCTAATGGAGCACCGACTAAAATGTCAGGGAAGCCATCGGAGTTGATATCGCCCGCAATGGTCACCTCTAGCCTGCAGCCAAAATCGACCGCGGAGTTCTCCCAGGTATACAGGATTTCGCTAGTGAAGCCTGAATAGACATATACACGAGCCCAAGAAACTCCAGTAACGAGGTTTTCGTAAACACCAGCCGCGACGTAGTCGGCAGAGCCGTCGTTGTTGATGTCGCTAGAAATAAACACATCATTGCCGCCAGCCATTGAGGCGCTTGTCATGTCAATGCGGCGACTGTTGTCTTGTTGGATTCGAGCGTACCAACCACCAGCTTCTGCGACCTGCTGAGCTGAGATTGAATCAATGCCTAGGCCTAATGCCAGAGCCGCGAGAATGATTTTTGGAGTCGTGAATGAGGGATTCATAGGAGGTCATCGAATAAAGCTATGTTGCGGGGATGCAGAAACTCTTTTCGCTATTTCAATCATAGTATAATCCTTTGATTCTAGCGAGGAATATCGCGAGAAACACTAGAAATATTTAATAATGAAATCTTTCTCGCCGATTATTGAGTTTGCTATTGCTTCGCCTTCCCCTTGGCTAATAGAAAGTAGGAAATCAATTGCTTGCTGCTTTATTAAGGGGTTGTTGTCGAGGCGTGCAATCCATTCAACTACTGACAAATTAAGCACTTGGGC
>CAWWAN010000008.1:0-19761 GCA_963934925.1 uncultured bacterium
CAAGGTACTCTTCTTTGCTGCCGTCAGTGTTGACACCAAAGATTGCAAAGTCTTGACCAGCATAGCGCTCAACTAGCGCTTTTTCAGTCGGTATTTCACCGACGCAAGGGCCTCACCAGAAACCCCAGAACACAACAAAAGTAACTTTGCCGCGGGTGTCTATAAGATGGCGCTCTTTGCCATCGACGTCGACACCGCCAAGCGCCGGAGCTACTTTGCTTACTTGCAGTTGACGCTTGACCAACAGTGGGCCGGCTGCGGCAGCTGCTTTAGACTCAGGATATTTCTCCATGAGTCCATCGACTGTGGTGTCAGCCATCTCTTGATTGTCGCCATCCGCGTAAGCGTAAGCGCAGGCAAGCATGCAGTGCGCCTTGACCGGTTCAGAATGAGTCGCATTACTAAGCGCTTCGAGGACTTCAACTTTGTAAGTCACCTCAAGTCGTACTCGGCGCATTGCGGCAGTGAACTCAAGCGCAAAATCAGAGTCGGCGAACTCAGATGTAAACAATTTCGCTAGGCCGGAAAACACTTTGTCAGGGTGCGTCCAGTTCTTTTCACCGAAGTTCTTCACACACCAAATTTGTGCATGGGCACGTGCGCCGCGAGTGATATTTGCGTTTTTGGCGAAAGCGCGGAACTGGTCAAAGTACGTTTCAATGGGATGCTCGAGATCGGTGAAGTCACCCGACTCATACATGGCATTGAGTTTCTCGTAATAGTCGGCCATCGCAGCCTGATATGACGCGTCTAGGATTTCTACAGTGGGGGGCGCTGAGGCTTCTACCGGCTCTTGAGCGGCAAGTATAAACATGGAGAGGAGTATTGAACTAAACATAAATCCACTATACGCGTTATAATCTATTTGTAGGTAATGAAATGACTGAACTCAAAAAACCATCGTGGCTTAAAATGAAGCTGCCAAGCGGCCAAAAGACCGCAGACCTGCGTAAGTCCCTTCGTGAAAAGAACCTGTTCACGGTGTGCGAAGAGGCGCGTTGTCCCAACCTCGGTGAATGCTGGAATGACGGTACTGCCACCATCATGGTGATGGGCGATGTGTGCACACGCGGTTGCCGCTTTTGCGCGGTGAAAACCGGAAACCCTAATGGCTGGCTCGATCATGACGAGCCAGCAAAGGTTGCTGCTAGTACCGACATTGAGCAATTGCGCTACATCGTGATTACTTCGGTTGACCGCGATGACTTGCCTGACTTCGGCGCGGGGCATTACGCGAAAATCATTAAGGCGATTAAGGCGCGCCGTCCGGACATGTTGGTTGAAGCTTTGACACCAGACTTTCAAGGTGACAACGATTGTATACATACTATTTGTGATAGCGGCTTAGATGTGTTTGCTCACAACATAGAAACAGTCGAAAGCTTACATCGTCGCGTGCGTGATGTGCGCGCTAAGTACGACCAAACATTGCATGTGCTGGCTGAGGCGAAACGCTACCGTCCTGATTTAATTACCAAGTCATCTATCATGTTAGGACTGGGAGAGACCGACGACGAAATGCGTCAAACACTGACCGACTTGCGCAAAGTCGATGTAAACATTCTTACGCTCGGCCAATACCTTCAGCCCAACAAAAAACTTTTGGACGTCGTCGAATACGTCCACCCCGATAAGTTTGACGAATGGGGGGATATTGCGGTTAGCGAATTCGGTTTTGATTACTGCGCGTCTGGCCCGATGGTGCGTTCGTCTTACAAGGCTGCTGAAAACTATATTTTGGCGCAAAAAAATCGCTTAGAAGTATAGGCCTTTTCTGGAGTGGTCCTATAATCCGTTATGAGCGAAGTAATCGATTTAAAGTCTAAGCTAGATTCCATCTCTGTTGCATGGCACCCAAAGATAATAAGCGAAGCAAATGGCCAGTACATCAAGCTTGCGAAGTGCGAAGGCTTTTTAGAGTGGCATGTGCATGACGAGCAAGACGAGGTTTTTTTATGCTTGGAGGGCCAACTGACTCTTGAAATGCGAGATTCGAAAGTAGTCTTGGATGCTGGACAAATGTTTACAATGCCGCGTGGCGTTGAGCATCGGCCAAGCGCGTCGACCTTGACATATATTTTGTTATTTGAACCGGTTGATACGGAACATCTGGGTGGGGCGGAAAGTCCGCGTACCGTGTCTATCACAGACCAGATTGACGCGAGCTAAGCCGTTTCCGGAATGGAGACTTTGAAGCATGAGCCGATGCCCACAGTGCTAGTAACGGAAACTTCGCCTCCGAGTTCTCCAATTTTGTCACGGACGATGCTTAGCCCGAATCCAGACCCTTCAGCCATCGACATAGCCTCTTCCGATCTCATGCGTGGCTCAAAGATAGCGCCCAAGTTGCTCTCTTTTATTCCGATTCCTAAGTCCGAAACAGATATTAATATGCGGCCACCTTGCAGCCCTACCTCTATTTTTATTTCGGTATTAATCGTCGAGTACTTAGCAGCATTTACAAGTAAATTGATGATAATCTGCGTTAGGCTCTCTCTCGAGGAATGCAGCTTCAGTCCTTTTAGCGGAGAAGATATTAAGAGGTCGCCATCTCTCCCATATGGTCGCAGCGCTTCTTCGGCAATCCGATCAATTAACCTTATAAGGCAAAACTCTTCGATAACTATTTTCTCCTTTAGGCCCTCATTCTCGTTCATTAACGAGTCAAACAGGTTTGTCAATCTATCAATTGGATGCAGAAGGCTTTCTAGAGTATCTTTTCTTTCGATTTCGTCCATGGCGCCCCCATGTCTAGAAAGTAGCTGCACCCCAGAAGAAAGTTGGGCCAGCGGAGTACGGAATTCATGAGAGATTGACCTTAGATTTTGATTTTTACTTTTTAACCTTTGCGCCGTCTGAAGTGTTTCTTGCTGTGCGCGCACTTGTCTTTTTTGGCTAATAATCGCTTGCCCGGCTAGTCCTGCAAATATCTCTAGCAAATGGACATCTTCTTCGGAATATCGATTAATCTCTTCTGATTCGGAATCAATCACGGCTATCACCTGGCCATCAATAATTACCGGTACTGATATTTCTGATCCTCCCCGGCTAGCTGTATCCTCAATATAGTCATCATTCTTAGAAACATCCATGACCAGCTGAGTCTTTTGTTCCGCCACGGCTTTGCCCACAACTCCCACTCCAGTAGGAATGGCAAACCCTAATTCTGATACTTGCTCGGATGTGCGTGAGCTACCGGCACCAGCGGCTTGGCGGGCCAAAGATGACTCAACTTTGTAAATAATAACGTCATCAGCATCGAGTGTCCTGGAGATGCTCTGAGCAATATTAAGAAACAAATTTTCAAGGGTGTCGCAGGCAAAGATATCAGACAGAAATCTATTAATTTGGATCTCTTCGCTTAATAGTTCATTCTGTTTCTTCAGCTGGAGGCTTTTTGTGTCAGCGAATTGAATGCCAAGTAAAAGATCGGGCAATGCATCTGAAGGCGCAAAGTCTGATAGAGTGAACCCAGCATCAGATAGCTTGCTTAAGTTCTTTGCAAAAGGTTTAACTAGAAAAATGATCTCTTGCTGGGAGCTTTGATTTCGCACAATCTGCCCGACGAAGTTAACGTCTTGGATATCGTTAAGTTTTACTTCGACGGTCGCCTTTTGGTAATTGAGCAGAGTGTCGAAGCTGTATTTCTTAAGAATCGGCCTCTCGAATTGAAGGCAATCTAACGCCTTTGAGCCGACTACCATCTTTGGCGACACGGCCGCTAGTTTTGGCGACACTTCAAGCAGGGTCATGTCCCTCCCGATCTTAAAGTTAAATGGGAATATGTCGCCTAGAGCTTTTCTGTCAATCCCTTCCATATACGTATTATTTAAGCAGATTTACATCGAAGACAGATTCTCCGCTTTCTAAAACACCGCTAGCTTTGACGCTGCCAGAGATCTCAAAGCGTTTGCATACACCCTGCAGCAACCCTATTACAAAGTTTTCGAAGCCTTCCCTTTTCGAAGAATAGAAAACCTGCAAGTCACCATCTTCTAGATTACCCAAAATACGAAAAGACGGTGGGCTATAACCAGGGAAGAGCGCCGAGGCTCTATCGTGCACGGTATTTAAATTTGACATGAATATGTGAATGTCATTTCCCGTCAATGATAGAAATGCCCCAAAGTGCTTTGGCGCAGTCTCAAGCACCCAATATTCTCCAAAGTCTATAAGGAAATCAGCGGGTTCGAATTGACCGATTTCTATGGCCTTCCCAATCATGCTTAACAGGCTCGAGTCATCATAGCTTTCGAAAAGCAGAAATCCTCCCTGTGGATAGTCGTGCAACTCTGACATGATGTTCTCCCAATCATGAGAGGAATGATTGTCTTTTAAGTGGTCAAGCAGGGAGTTGTGAACGATGCCGTACATAGCGTTATTAAGTATAGCTTATGATTGCTGCTGTGTGAAGAGTAAGGCTATACTTGTTGAGCTAGATAGCGGCTAGGCCTGAGAAATGAAAATTAAAGCGCTGATTGTTGAAGATGACGAGACTCTTCTAAAAAACCTCAAACGTTTTTTAGAATTGGAGGGTCTTGACGCCGACACCGCGACTAATGGGCTTGAGGCTCTTGAGGTTATTCAGCAATGCGATGTTCTGCATGATGTCGTTATTACAGACCTTAACATGCCTCAAATGGGAGGCATGCAGTTAGTCAATGTGCTGCAGTCGCAGTCTAGGACTAGAGATATACCCATTATCGTTATCACAGCATTTGGGCAAAAGCAGAATCTACTCACTGCGCTTCGTTCCGGAGTAAAGGATCTCCTGGAAAAGCCATGGGATGCCGATGACTTGATGGCTTCCATACACCGTGTAATCCCTGCGCCGGGCAGTGAGCCAGTGCTCTCTGATAATTATGCGAATCAGTTGTATGACTATTTGTTTAATGCTGCTTCCGCAGGGCCGCTACCATCCATCCTGCTCTTGCGGTTCTCGTTTAGTGGTCAAGTTAAGACTCTTGCTGGCAGTATGCGCCCAGCATTGTTGTCCACTATAGAGGCTGTCCTTAAAGAAGTTTTCCCAGGCGACCAATGGGTTTTTAATAAAGATGATTTTTCTGTGGCGGTCTTCGATTGCGAAGGCGGTTCTGGCGAACTTAATATTGACAGTAGGGCCAAATTAAAATCCCTACAGTCTCGTATAGCTAGACTGTTTCTGAGGAGTGCCCCTGAACACCAGCTTGCGGTGTTTGCGCCATTAGTCGCTGCTATCTTTGTCGATAAGAGCATCCTTGCCTCGCACCAGGGTTCTGAACGCCCTGCAGTCGTTGAGCGACTCGAGTCCATTGTCGAGGGAGCTAAGTCTGGCAAGGGCAAGGTATTCCTGTACACCGACGACACTATCAACTTGCCTTCGCTACGGCTCGATATACCTTCCCTAATCAATCGTGCTGTCCAAGCCAAGAGCTCGGAGTTTTCTATTGCTTGGCAGCCACAAATTAACCTTACAGATGGCAGCATTCACGGAGCAGAAGCTTTGGCGCGTTGGAATTCCCCAGAACTTGGGTTCGTAAGTCCAGAGAAGTTTATTTCCGCCGCAGAGGATTGGGGACTGATCGACAAGCTCGGAACACTCTTGCGAGATATTGCCATGAAAGAATTCTTGGCCATGCAATCTTTAGAGGTGGCGCTGCCACGCATGAGCTTTAATGTTAGCCCCTTTGAATTATTAGACCCAACTTTTGGCAAAGATCTTCTAGAGCACGTTCGTTCGCATGAGATACCTTTTGAAGTGGTAACTGCAGAAATTACGGAGAGTGCTTCGGTTCTTGAATCCAAAGACGGACTAAACAATTTAAGATTGCTGAAAGATTCCGGAATGGGTTTAGCCGTTGATGATTTCGGCTCTGGCTTTACTTCTTTGGGTGCTCTAAGTGAGCAACCACTTACAGAGCTGAAAATTGACAGATCGTATTTGGAGGGGATCGCTGATAACCCAAAATTATTAGCGGTGGTCTCTAATATGGTTAGCTTAGCGGAAGACATTGAGGCCATTTCGGTTGTAGAAGGTATCGAGGATAAAGAGCAATTAGAGATATTGCGAGCATTAGGTTGTAACTATGGCCAAGGATACTATTGGTCGAAGCCAATCCCCATGGCTGACCTAGGAGTTTTGTTGCAGTCGCCGGACCCTTTTTCTAAATAATTTTAGCCTAATAGAATCATGAATACACCGATGAGAAACTTTGCACTAAGCGTTATATCCACAATAGGAGCAGTCGGTTTTCTCGCGGTGTCGTTTGCTGAAGACATTACGCCTGTTCAAAGCCCACTGCGCATTCTGGTTGCCAACGACGATGGCATTGACTCACCGGGGTTGCATGCACTGGCGTTGTCGCTGTCAGAAATAGGCGAGGTCGTGGTTTCTGCTCCAGAAGAAAACTGTTCCGGGGCTAGTCAGTCATCAAAGATCTTTAGCGGCACGCACCGCGCTCATTTAGTGGAAGTTAAAGGAGCTGTTAAAGCGTGGGCAATCGAAGGCACTCCGTCCGATGCGGTTACCTGGGGCTTGTTGCATGAAGGTAAAGAGAAGCCATTCGACTTTGTGGTGAGCGGAATTAATGCTGGCGCGAATGTCGGCGAGATAGCCCATTACTCTGGCACGATTGGTGCTGCAATGGAGGGCGCGGCGTGGGGTATCCCATCGATTGCCGTTTCACAAACGCGTCAAGATAGTTTTGAGGTGTCGTGCGCGATGGCCGTGAAGTTAGTGCAGCGCTTGGTTGAAGACGGAGCTACTCCACAAACTGTTTGGGCAATCGAAGTGCCGCGGTTGGCGGCTGACGCTGTTCCCGAAGTGGTCTTCGCCCCTATGGCGGGGCGTTATATGGAGGTCGGAAGTTTCCAAGTTAAAAAAAACGAAGACGGCGGTTTCGTGTTTCGTCCGCAGTTGACTTTTCCACGTGAGCATGTGGTTGGCGGCGCGACGCATGAATTTCAGTCTGGTAAAGTGGTCATCACGCCATTGCGTTATAACTGGACAGACGAAGATGAACTGCAACGCATGCGCGGCTGGGACTGGTAGCGTTGTTCCGCTCAGCGCAGGTTACTGGCGGCGTCCATTCAGTAGCCAACCGATAGGCGTATGCCGCACCAGTAGTTGATAGCTCGCCAGCAGTATTATGGCTAAACCGATGCAAATAACCACGAGCTTTGCAATAGCAGGGGCATCCCATCCCGCCACATATTTTTGGGCGAGGAACACTAAGGGTAAGTGAGCGAGATACATCCAATACGAAGCATCCGAGACGTAGCGTACCCATGCTTTTTCAGTAGAAAAAATCTTGCGGCATAGGCCAATGAGTCCGAAGCTCATGAAGCAAGTGTAGGCTGCTACCCAGCAGGCCATTGACTCGGCACTGCCGGCGCCCGGTTCGAGGTGGCCCATTCCGATAAGGAGTGCGCAAAAAGCAGCGGGTAGTGTCAACCAAAAATAACGACCGAGGCGTTCTTCGTAATCATCGCTTAAAAAATAAGCGGCACCAAAGAAAAAGAACACCGCGTAATAACTTAATATGGGCAAGTTGGGCAAGAGTGCAGTCGAAGTGTCAGGACCGAAGGATTCAGGGCCCATTTGTAGTTGGCACAAAGCCACCAGCGGTAGCATCCATAAATACCTAAATGGCTTAACCACTAACGGAGTCAGTCGCTTTAGACCGCTCATATATTTTGCAGCACCAGTCGTGCAGCAAAAGGCAATCACTAATAAAAACAAATACCATAAGAACCACAGGTGATGGAGGAGAGGAAGGCGGAGTAGGTCGGTTTGCGTATAGCTAGTTGGCTGCGGTGTATAGCCAGAGTTGAGTATGAGTTCATGCAGCGCTTCAGAGTCGGCGTAAAAAGTGTTCTCATCAAAAGGTATGCTCAGCAGTCCAGCGAACATCGATCCTAGGGGGGCAACGGATGCGCGAGCCTCCGGGGTGGACATGCTGAACGGCGTCGCGCCATCGTTGTTCGGGCGAGCAAGGTCCGCACCGCGTTCAATAAGTAGGGCTGCAACTTGTGGACGCCCAAATAGTGCTGCCCAGTGCATAGCTGTGCTGTCATTTCCGTCACCGGCATTAATATCAGCGCCTTTATCAAGCAGAATCGTGACCATTTCAGTGTGTCCGAGACCGGCGGCCAAATGCAGCGACGAAATTTTAATTTCAGATTTGTGGTTAGCGTCAGCGCCTTGCTCAATGAGGAGCGTTAACGAGTCGCTGTCGTTACGGCGGATTGCGGCCTCGAGGAGCAGGTTTAAATTTTTTGGATCTGTTTCGCCGATAATGTAATCGCGGTCGAGTGGTGTAAGTTCTGAAATCTTTATTGGCGCAGCGCTTGTCCCATGAGTTCGGGATACGTATTCAATAGCCCAGTTGGTCGCAGGAATAATCGTAAAGCAGCCGATGACTAACGGTAACAAGATACGCTTAACCCGGTGCTTTGCTAGAGACAAAACCCCACGTTTGCGCCACAGCATGGCAGTGAAAAAACCGCTGAGTAGAAAAAACAGTGGCATGCGGAAACCATGTATCGCGCTAAACACCAAATACAATGAAGTGTTTTGTTCGCTGTCTTGCACCGGCCACGGGAAAGGTATAAAGGACAATGACGCGTGCAAGACGATGCCGAGCAGCATGGCAAAACTACGTAGTGCATCAAGGTGGTGAAGCCGTTTCGGAGAAGCGCTCATAGGGATATTGTACCAGCCGCGATATTATTCCAACGAAGCGATAAAGCTAAATAAGGCCGAGATGTCGTCGGGTGCGCAGTATCCGCTGTGTAGAAGTGTCGGCTGGTCTGATTGAATGATGCCAATACTGGGGAAACTGTTGGCGCCTAAGCGTTGGCGCAATGCGAAATCTTCTTCGAGTTTGCGCTGCGTCTCTGGGTCGCCGAGTGCTTCTAAAAACTCCGACCGTGGGATATTTAATTGTTGAGCAACATCGGCGAGTACGTTCTCATCAGAAGGATTTCTCGCTTCTAGGTAATAGGCGCGTTGAATCGCTTCAAACATTTCGCGCTCGAGCTTAAAGCGGCGGGCGACAATAACCGCACGACAAGCAATCCAGGTGGAGCGCCGTGGTGAACAGTTTGTCCAAAAGTCGAAATTGAATTTGGCGCCAGTGGTCTGCGCGACGGCGTGCCATGCTTGCTGGACGTAGTCGCGAGTGGCTTGGTCCATGGGCTCGTCGGAGTCGGGTGCGAGTCCGCCGAGGACTAATTGAATTTTGTGATTTGGGTAAGCCAGCTCGATCGCGGTTAATGTCGGTGCAAAGCCCCAGCACCACGAGCACATGGGATCGGCGATGTAGAGGAGTGGGGCGTTGTTCAGCGTTCGATTAGGTTTGTGTGGCTCATTTCTGGCTAGCAGTGTACAGGATTGCTGATAATTACAGCGCGCCCCTTAAAAGCCATGCAATGAGTTAGCCATTATTGCCGAACAAAATACAGCTAGCAGCTCACTCCTCCCGCATATAATAACGCCAAGCCCCCACGGCAGACTACCCGCCATGAGTGACCCACTCCAAATAATAGACGCCGAAGGCAACCTCACCGGAACAGCCCCAGAGTTAGACAACTCTACGCTAATCCAGATGTACACTGCCATCGTTCGCACTCGTGCATTCGACTCGCGCTGCATGAACCTCCAGCGCACCGGTAAGATCGGCTTTTCTGTGCCAAACCGTGGTGTAGAAGCGACTTCCGTTGGTGCTGCAGCCGCCATGGACGCCAGTAAAGACTGGTTCGCGCCGCATTACCGTGACTTCGGCATGCTGTTTTATAACGATGTGCCAGCTGAAGCCATGTTCGACAACATGTTCGGCAATTCCGACGATACTGCAGTCGGCCGCCAGATGCCGGTGCACTTTAGCTTCACCGAACCGCTTAAATGGTTGTCGATATCCTCACCTCTCGGCACGCAAATCCCACAAGCGGTGGGAGTATCGCTCGCAGCCAGAAAACGCGGTGAAGATGCCATTGCCCTTACCACTTTCGGTGACGGCTCGACATCCACCCTTGGATTTCACTCGGGCATGAACTTCGCCGGAGTCATGAAAGCACCGACAGTCTTCCTCTGTCAAAATAATCAGTGGGCGATTTCATGTCCATCGAGCAGCCAGACCGCATCTGAAAGTTACGCGATTAAGGGCGAAGCTTACGGAGTGCCTAGCTGCATCGTTGACGGCAACGATGTGCTCGCGGTTTACGTCGCCATGAAAGAGGCGGTCGACAGGGCGCGCGCCGGCGATGGGCCGACCCTTATCGAGGCCATTACTTTTAGATTAGGCGGACACTCGACCTCGGATGATCCGACTAAATACGTGCCGGCTGAAGAGCTGGAAAAGGCCGAGTCCGAAGAGCCCCTTAAGCGTTTTCGCGCCTACTTGATAAATGAAGGCGTGCTTACCGACGCGAGTGCCGATAAGATTCGTGAAGAGGCCGATGCCGAAATGCTTACCGGGGCTCGCGCCGCTGAGGCAAAAGCGCGTCCGGTACTGGGCACAATATTTACCGATGTGTGGCAAGAACAACCCGCGCACCTTAAGCAACAAATGGAATACTGTATTAAGCATTATTCCGAACGCGACGAAGCAGTAGACGAAAACGGAGAATTCCCACTATGAGCGAACTCACAATGGTGCAAGCGGTCAATGACGGCTTGAGAACAATCATGACCGAAGACGAAAGCGTCCTCGTTCTCGGCGAAGATGTCGGCCCTAAGGGCGGCGTGTTTTTAGCCACTGAAAACTTGACTGCCGAATTCGGGGAAGAGCGTTGTTTCGACACGCCGTTAAGTGAAGATGGCATCATCGGTGTCGGTATCGGTTTAGCGATGAACGGCATGAAGCCAGTTTGTGAAATTCAGTTTCAAGATTTCATTTTTCCGGCCTTCGATCAGATCGTTTCGGAAGCTGCGAAAATGCGTTACCGTTCGGGCGGGCAATACACCGTGCCGATGACGATCCGTACTCCTTATGGCGGCGGTATTCGTGGCGGTCTTTATCACTCGCAATCGGGTGAAGCTTACTTCGCTCACACCGCGGGTCTTAAGGTAGTGATTCCGTCTACACCTTATGACGCTAAAGGTTTGTTGATTGCATCGATCCAAGATCCCGATCCGGTTTTATTCATGGAGCCTAAAGCCCTGTACCGTGCCTTCCGTCAAGAGGTGCCCGAAGGCATGTACACCGTCGATCTTTCGACCGTGCGCGAAGTCACTCAAGGTGGCGACTGCGTGGTGTTCTGTTACGGCGCGATGGTGCCAGTGTGCACCGAAGCGGCCAAGCGTGTTAAAGAGTCGCGCAATAAAGACGTGCGCGTGATTGATTTGCGCACACTGATGCCGCTCGACGAAGAATCGATTTTGCAAGCCGTTAAAGATTGCGGACGTGCAGTGGTCGTCCACGAGGCCCCGCGCTTCTGTGGTTACGGCGCAGAAATTTCGGCGATGATTGCCGAGAACGTTATCGAATATGTTGAAGCGCCAGTTAAGCGCGTCGCTGGTTTTGATACACCTTTCCCTAACACTTTAGAGAACTACTATATGCCTGACGCGCGTCGCGTGTTAGATGCTATTGAAGAAGTACTCGACTTTTAATAAACAAATCATGAGCTCACTCGAATTTAAACTGCCGGATATCGGCGAAGGCGTGCACGAAGGAGAAATCGTGCGTTGGATTGTGGCGGAAGGTGCTTCGGTAAACGAAGACGACCCTGTTGTGGAAGTCATGACCGATAAGGCGACGGTTGAAATCCCGGCACCGGCTAGTGGTGTGGTTAGTAAGCATCTTTGTGCTGAAGGCGATGTCGCTAATGTTGGCGATGTGATTTTTATCATCGAAGGTGGTGCGGCTGCGGTAGCTGAGGTAGCTGCTCCGGTTGTCGAAGCACCCGTTGCTGCGCCAGCGGTTGCTGCACCGGCTGTTTCTGCCCCTGCCCCTGCTCCAGCGGCGAGTGGCGCGACTTTTGAATTTAAGTTACCGGATATCGGTGAAGGCGTTCACGAAGGCGAAATCGTGCGCTGGATTGTTGGCGAAGGTGACACCGTCGCTGAAGATGACCCTGTTGTTGAAGTGATGACGGATAAGGCTACAGTAGAAATTCCTGCACCAGCTTCCGGCGTCGTGCAATCTACTTTGGTTGCTGAAGGCGACGTAGCGAAAGTCGGCGATGTGATTTTCGTGTTGGCGACATCAGGCGGCGGGGCAGCAGCTCCAGTTGCAGCGCCGGCACCCGCAGCACCAGTGGCTATGGCCGCGGCACCTGCACCTGCTCCAGTAGCTCCGGCGGCTCAGGTTGCTGTTGTTCCTGCTGATCCAAACAAGAAAGTTTTAGCTGCACCAGCCACACGTCGTTTATCGCGTGAATTGGGTGTCGACTTATCTACCCTCATCGGCAGTGGCCCGAACGGTCGCGTTAAGCCGGAAGATGTACGCGCTGCATCTGCAGCACCCGTGGCGGCGCCGGTCGCGGCACCAGCTGTTGGAGTAACCGCAGCGCCGACGGCGTCCGCGCCGGTGGCACCTGTTGCGCAATTACCTAACTTCCCTCAAGTGATGGGCGCGCGCGAAGTCGATGAGATTCCGTTCCGTGGCATTCGTCGCAAGATTTCCGAAGCGATGGTGCGTTCGAAATACACCGCCCCTCACTTCTCGCTTATCGAAGAAGTCGATTGCACTGAGATGGTCGCCGCGCGCACTATTGCTAAGCCAGTCGGCGAACGCTTTGGTGTGAAGATTACTTTCATGGGATACATCATGAAGGCAACCGCGATAGCGCTTACCGAATTTCCGATGCTCAATGCCGAGCTTGACGAAGAGGCCGGAGTCATTAAGCAAAAGCGTTATGTCAACTTGGGCATCGCCGTTGATACTCCGAACGGCTTGGTTGTGCCCGTCATCAAAGACGCCAACCTTAAATCAATCATGCAGCTTAGCTCTGACTTGATGGATATCGCTAGCCGCGCTCGCGACAGCAAGCTTAAGCCAGATGATTTTTCTGATTCCACTTTCAGTATTTCAAATGCCGGTAACATCGGTGGCACGCTTGCAACGCCAATCATTAACTTCCCAGAAGCAGCAATCATGGGCGTGCATAGCATGCGCAAAATGCCGCGCTGCGTAGGTGACGATATTGTGGCGCGCATGATTATGAACTTGTCGATCAGCATTGACCACCGCATCGTCGATGGTGCAGATGGCGCGCGCTTCATGGTGCGTGTTCGCGAGTTGCTTGAAGAGCCAAGCTTAATGCTACTGTAAAGCAAAATGTCAATTCGTAAACTAGATTCGGACGGCGTGCAGTTGCGCAAAGCACTGACTGCTGACGGCACTGGTTTGTTGAAATCATTTAAGGGCACCATGCCTTCTGATGACGCATTGCTCGCCATCCACCGCGCGATGTTGACCACGCGTTTAATGGATGATCGCATGCTAAAACTTCAGCGCCAAGGACGCGTGGGGTTTGTCGGTTCATCTACCGGTCAAGAAGCGGCCATCCATGCTTCGGCGGCGGTGTTCGGCGGCGACGACTGGATATTCTCAGCGCTGCGTGAAGGCGGGATCACCATCCAGCGCGGGATGTCGATGCGCGAATATGTGGCGCATATGTTTGGTAATGCCGAAGATTCTGCGAAGGGGCGGCAAATGCCGAACCATTTTCAGTGTAAAGAGGTGAATTTCCCATCTTGGTCTTCGGTGCTTGGCACTCAACTGCCGCACGCGGTCGGAGCGGCTCTGGCCATGAAGAAGCGCGGTGATAAATCAGTGGTCGCGGCCTACACCGGCGATGGCGCCACCTCTTCCTCCGGATTTCACTCGGCGATGAACTTCGCGGGCGTGATGAAAGCTCCGGTGGTGTTTATCGTCATCGATAATGGCTGGGCTATCTCCGTGCCGAGCTCCAAGCAAACAGCTGCAAAGTCTTATGGGACAAAGGCTAAGGCTTATGGTATGCCAGGATTTGACGTCGATGGCAATGATGCCGTAGCTGTTTTTGCCACTATGAGCGAAGCCGCGGAGCATGCCCGCTCCCAACAAGGCCCTGTCCTTGTAAACCTGCGTTCTTACCGCATGGAGGGTCATTCTTCGTCCGATGATCCGACGCGTTACCGTGATGCTAAAGAGGTTGAATACTGGTCCACTCGCGATCCCCTGCCTCGCCTTGAGCGCTTTTTGTCCGCTCGCGAGCTGTTAAGCGCCGGCCAGGTCGAAGCTCTTAGCCAAGAACTGATTTCCGATATTTCTGATGCTGTGACTCATGCCGAGAGCATCGAAGACCCGCCACTCGAATCGTTGGTCGAAGATGTTTTTGCTACTCCGCCACGTCACTTAACGAAGCAAGTCGTCGATGCGTTGCGCATCATTGATGAGCAAGGCGAAGCCGATAATTTGCAAGGCAAGTTCCCGCTGTAACATATAGTGCGCAACATGCAAAACGGGTTGAATATTACTTCACACATCCGTCAAGAATAGTTACTCTATCATGCGAAAACCGTGGCTACTACCGCTGCATTGCATCGGGCCTACGGTTGGAAGATCTCCCGCTTCCATACATGAGTGCATACCAATTCCCAAGGTGGACGAGCTCCCTTCGTCCAGTCATCGGATTCGCTGCAGTAATAGTACCTACTTATTTAGTAGTGCTACTTGCAACGGGTCTGTCTGCAGAAAACCTCAACGTAGGTTACGCGCCTGAGCAACCGATTCCGTTTAGCCACCAACTTCATGCTGGCGAGCTAGGCATGGATTGCCGCTATTGTCACAGCACGGTTGAAGACGGTGCGATGGCTGCACTTCCGCAAACGTCTACTTGCCTGAATTGTCACGACAAGATTCGTCCCGATAGCCCGAAGTTAAAACCACTGCGCGATGCCGCAATATCAGGTGATGCGATAGAGTGGGTCCGCGTTCATGACCTTCCTGAATTCGCGTACTTTAATCACAGCGCTCACTTAAGTGCTGGTGTGAGCTGCGTCGAGTGCCATGGGCGCATCGATCAAATGGAAGTAGTGCGCCAAGAGGAGCCCCTGTCTATGGGGTGGTGCATTGACTGTCACCGCGACCCTGCACCGCGATTGCGTCCGCAAGAACATATCACTGATCTTGGTTGGACAACTACCGAAGATCGTCGACTCATTGGTGAGAAACTAATGAAAGACAACCACATTGACCCACGCACCGACTGCTCAACTTGTCACCGATGAATCCATCCGAACCCACCACCCGTTACTGGCGCAGTCTAAACGATCTCGAGCAAACGCCCGAGTTCAAAGAGATGATGTCCAAAGAGTTTCCTGAGGGCGCCGAAGAAGGCATTACGACAACATCGCGCCGTCGCTTCTTGCAGTTGATGGGCGCATCCGTTGCCCTTGCCTCTGCCACAAGTTGCCGTTTTGAAAAAGAAAACTTGTTACCGCAAGCTAACCGTAAAGCGAGCGACGTGCCAGGCAAGCCAAAGAGTTTTGCTACCATCTATAACGAAGGTGGTTTCGCGACAGGCTTAATGCTAACGTCATTCGATGGCCATCCAACAAAGGTTGAGGGCAACCCTAATCACTCTGCTTCTTTAGGCGCTACAACAGCTATCGCTCAAGCTGCGACACTAGGCCTTTACGATCCGGACCGTTCGCGCGAAGTCGCAAGTTACACAGACGGTAGTGAAACGGATTCTTCAATGGAAGCATTCAAGGCTGCGGTTGTCGCCAAGATTATTGCGGCTAAAGCAAACGGCGGGGCAGGGCTCGGCTTTATCGCCGAGGCAACGGCTTCACCTTCAGAATTGCGTATGCGCAAAGCGATGCAAGCGTCTTTCCCTAAGTCGCGTTGGTTGACTTATTCGCCGGTTGCGAATAACAACGAAGTGGCCGGGTGTAATCTGGCGTTTGGGGTTTCCGCGCGTCCATATGTCTCTATGGCAAACGCAAAAGTTATCGTCGCGCTCGACGACGACTTTTTAAGCGAAGGGCCTTCGGCCGTTCGTTTGTCTAAAGAGGTTTCCGCGCACCGTAAGCCAGAAGGCAAATGGATGTCTCGCATTTACTCTGCAGAGTCCAACTTCTCTATCACCGGTGGTTTTGCGGATCACCGCAAGCCTGTGCGCTCGTCAGATATCGCTGGTTTTGTTGATTCTCTTAACGAAGCCTTGGCTGGCGCGCATTCCGATGACAAGTTCATCGCTGCTATCGTTGAGGATGTTAAGAATTTCTCAGGCTCAGTAGTGTTCACATGTGGCGCTCATCAGCCTGCAGAAGTCCACGCTCACGTCGCGGCTATGAACTCAAAGTTCGCTGGCGAGCATGTTAAGTACTACCCAGCTGCTGTGGTAGGCGATAGCATGCAGGCGACTAGCGAATTCATCGACGCGATGAACTCCGGTAAAATTTCTAACCTTGTGATGTTCGGCGGCAATCCGGTCTATGACATGCCGGCCAACTTTAAGTTTGCTGACGCGTTGGCTAATGTTGCAACGACAACACACGTTAGCTTGTATCGCGACGAGACATCGAAGAAGTGTAACTGGCACGTTGCTCAGTCACACAGTTTCGAGCACTGGTGTGATGGCGCATCTCCTGATGGCTTAGTCGCAATCGGCCAACCGCTTATCAACCCTATTTTCAACACCACTTCGCACATCGAATTGATGTCCGTGATGATTGGAGAAAACGCGCCGTCCAAAGATATTGTTCAAGCTACACAAAGCTTCAGCAACGATGACTTGCACGCTGGTTACATTAAGGGCAGCGCTTCGCGTGCGATGGCAGTGGGTGCTCCAAAGTCTTTGCCGAAGCTGTCTAGTCTTAACAACGATTTCGAGCTGCGCTTCATGCCTTCCTTCGCGCTAGGCGACGGACGCCACGCCAACATGGGGTGGTTGCAGGAGCTTCCAGATCCGATGACCAAGCTAACGTGGGATAACGCAGCGCTTATCTCCTTTAAAACAGCCGAGGCTAAAGGTATTAAGCACGGCAGCATGCTTAAGTTGACTACTGCGGCTGGCACTCTTGATGTTGCGGCTTACCTGATGCCGGGTCATGCTGACAATGCTATCACGCTTGCTTTGGGTTACGGGCGTACGTCAGCCGGCCACGTTGCTGGGCTCGACGATGACGAAGTTAATTCAGTAGGTTTCGATTCTTATAAGTTGCGTGGCTCTGACGAGATGAATATCGCAGCAGTTAAAGTCGAAGTCACTTCGGCAATGCATCTTCTTGCGACGACGCAAGACCATTTTGCGATTGATGCGATTGGACGCAAGGGCATGGAGGACCGTCTGCCATCATTGGTGCGCGAGGGTACTCTTGACCAATATAATGCTAATAATGATTTCGCGAAGGAAGCACCAGATTTCTGGGATAAAGATGACTCTCTTTTCCTCGAGCGCGGCGAATCAAAAACTCCAGCTCATCGCTGGGGAATGGCTATCGACCTTAGCTCATGCACGGGTTGTGGTACATGCACCATTGCTTGTCAGTCTGAAAACAACATTGCTGTTGTGGGCAAAACCGAAGTACTGCGCGGTCGCGAGATGGCATGGATTCGCATGGACCGTTATTTCTTAGGTACGGCAGAAAACCCAACTGCGATTAACCAGCCCGTGGGTTGCCAGCACTGCGAACTGGCGCCATGTGAATCGGTTTGTCCGGTGGCCGCGACAGTGCACAGCAGCGAAGGCTTAAACGATATGGTTTACAATCGTTGTATCGGTACGCGTTACTGCTCAAACAACTGTCCTTATAAAGTGCGCCGTTTCAACTTCTTCAACTACAACGAAGATACTGAGTTGGTTGGCAACGAAGTAATGAAGATGGTGAACAACCCAGACGTTACTGTCCGTTCACGCGGCGTAATGGAAAAATGTTCCATGTGTGTACAGCGCATCGAGCGCGTCCGCATTGACTCTCGTAACGAAGATCGCGATTTGCATATCGAAGACGGCGAAATCAAAATGGCATGTGAGCAGGCTTGTCCTTCTAATGCTATTGTGTTTGGCGACATCGACGATGAAGATAGCCGCGTGTCTAAGGCTCAGGCAAACAACCGCGCTTACAAGTTACTTGCCGAGCTAAACAACAAGCCACGCGTGTCCTACTTGGCTCGCGTTCGTAATCCAAGCCCACTTTTGGTGGAAGCTCAAAGCGAGGAGGTAGTCTCTCATGGCTAATTCAGCATCAACTAATAATCTCGATATCTTTCCAGAAGGCCTGGTCCAGGGTACTAACGATTTTCACTCTATAACGGAAACCGTTTGTGGAATCATCGAAGCGCCCAAGCCTCCTAAGGTTTGGTACATTATTTTCGGCACGGCCCTGGCTCTGCTTGGCGTCCTTGGCGCGATGATTGTGTACCTCGTCACCACAGGTGTTGGCGTCTGGGGCAACAACCAGCCAGTAGCATGGGGGTGGCCGATTGTTAACTTCGTGTTCTGGGTTGGCATCGGTCACGCCGGTACTCTGATTTCAGCGGTGCTGTTCTTGTTCCGTCAAGACTGGCGAACGGGTATCAATCGTTTCTCTGAAGCGATGACGATTTTCGCGGTGGTTTGTGCGGGTATGTTCCCGGCGATTCACGTAGGTCGTGTTTGGTTTATCTGGTGGGTATTCCCGCTGCCTAACCAAATGGCGATGTGGCCGAACTTCCGCTCACCTTTGTTGTGGGACGTGTTCGCGGTTTCCACATACTTCTCCGTTTCATTGTTGTTCTGGTACATGGGCTTGGTTCCTGACCTTGCTACCGTTCGCGACCGTGCAATCTCTAAAACTAAGCGCTTCTGGTATGGCTTGTTCTCTCTAGGGTGGACGGGTTCTAACCGTCAGTGGCACCGCTACGAGCGCGCTTACTTGTTGTTGGCCGCGCTTGCTACACCGCTTGTGCTTTCTGTGCACTCGGTGGTGTCTTTTGACTTCGCGACATCACAGCTCGCTGGTTGGCACACTACTATTTTTCCACCTTACTTTGTTGCGGGTGCGATTTTCTCTGGCTTCGCGATGGTGCTTACTTTGTCTATTCCGGCACGTAAGATTTTCGGCCTAGAAGAGCTGATTACTCTGCGCCACATCGACAACATGACGAAGGTGATTATGGCGACGGGAATGATGGTAGGTTATGCCTACGCAATGGAATTCTTTATGGCTTGGTACTCAGGAAACGAATACGAAGGATTCACTTTTATTAACCGTGCCTTTGGCCCTTACGCTTGGGCTTACTGGATCATGGTTTCGTGTAATGTTTTGTCGCCGCAGATTTTCTGGTTTAAGAAGATTCGCCGCAACTTAGTCGTAGTGTTCATTATGTCGTTGTTTGTAAACGTCGGCATGTGGTTTGAGCGCTTCGTGATTACGGTGACTTCGCTTAACCGTGACTTCTTGCCGTCAAGCTGGCATTACTTCACTCCGACATGGGTTGATATTCTTACCCTGATCGGTAGCTTTGGCTTGTTCTTTACTTTGTTCATGTTGTTCTGCCGCTTCTTGCCGCAGGTTGCAATTTCAGAGGTTAAGAATGTTCTGCCGCAGGCTCATCCTCATCACGACGCTCACTAAGAGGACAGCATAATGACTGAAACTTCAAATGATAATGGCGAACTTTACGGCGTAGTTGCCGAGTTCGACGATGTTACAACTTTGTGCAACGCCGCCGAAAAGGTGCGCGAGGCTGGCTACACAAAATGGGATTGCCATACGCCTTTCCCAGTGCACGGCTTAGACGATTCCATGGGAGTCAAATTCACTAAGCTGCCTTGGGTAGTCTTAGCCATGGGCTTAACCGG
>CAWWAN010000009.1:0-19686 GCA_963934925.1 uncultured bacterium
TCTACCATTTCGCCGCGGCGCGGGTCGGCCAGAATCGAGCGGTTACCAAGTGCGCGCGGGCCAAATTCTGAGCGGCCATCGAACCAAGCTACGATTTGACCATCGTTGATGGCTTGAGCGGCCACGTCGGCAATATCCGTGCCTTCAAGCTCGGCTTCTTCAATCCAGTCTTGCCAATCGTTTAATGCCGCAGTGGTGTCGTCATCGGTGTATGCGACGCCAGAGTATGGCGAAAGCGCTTGCTGCTGGGTTGGTAGCTGCAGGTTATTAAGTTGAGCATAAGCAAAAGCTGCGCAACCCACAGCCAAGCCCTGATCACCAGGGTAGTGGGGAATAAACACTTGTTCAAATCCAGCTTCGCGGTGAATACGACCGTTTAGCGTAGAGTTTAGCGCGACACCGCCAACAAAAATCAAATTCTTAGCGCCCGTTTTAGAGCGTAGGTCTTGCAGCTTTTCAAGCATCACGGTTTCGAGATCGCTTTGCATGTCAGCAGCTAAACTCGCATAAGCACCGCGGTTCTTTTCATCATCCCACTGATTTGGATTGGCTGCATTACGCAAACGCTCCCAGTCGATAGCCAAGTCATCTAAACCACCGCTTAAGATTGATTGGTGCTTATAGTCCTTGTTCCATTCGCTGGCCAAGGGAGCCATGCCCATAACTTTTCCGCAGGCATTCCAGTCAGCAAAGATATGTGATGACACGCGCGAGTAAAGCGCGCCAAGTGAGCTCATGTCTTCGAAGCCATAGTTGTAAAGCAACGAAGGGCTGGGCTCGGGAATAAAGCGCTTGAATAGTTGTTGAATGTTGCCGCCTTCAAACAAAAAGGCAGATTCGCCCTCGCGCCATCCGAATGCTTCGTCTTTGCGCTGAACTTCCTGAAATTGAGGATGCTTATCTAGGCTCAAATCGGTGAAGTAATTTTCGCCGGGCATTTGCATCTCGTGCAGGGTCGAACCCATACCGTCGGCAACCACGATAATGCCGTTGTCGAATGGAGCGTAGGGTAGTGCCGACCATGCGTGTGCTAGGTGGTGCGACAATTCGAGGCGCTCGATGCCTGGCAGTAAATTGAAATCACTGACGTAGCTGGAGCGGTACTGAAAGAGTGCGGTCGACCAATCGACAGAATCGTGAAACCTATCGATACGAAACAGGTGATTATTGGCGCAGACCATTCGCACATCACTTAATTCAGCGCCGACAGCATTCAGTGCATGCTCGACGAGATCAGCGGTGTCACCACCGTCATGCTTTTTGCGACTGACGCGCTCTTTCTCGCCGCAGAACAACATCTTGCCGTTGGTATCAAGCACACACACTGCCGCGGAGTGCGTGTATTGGTTCAGTCCGAGGATGAGATTGCGTGCCATCTCTGCAAAGAATAACGGATTGCAGCACTTTAAGGTATCATTGTTATAAAATACCCCCAACTGTCTCTGACGAACACCCATGACTGCACAACTCACATTATCCTCAGGACGCGCCGGAGTACGACATGTCTAGTCTTAGAATCCTGCCGCTATTGCTATTAGCCGTTGCTTGCAGTGGCGATAGCGCACCGCCAATAGAATCTGGTGATTCGCAAGCGCCGTACTCGGAAGCTCTTGAAATTGAAGATGCTCGTGCGCGCACATCGCGTCCGCCGCATTCCAATAGTGCTGCCTTTATGACCTTGATTAACAACGGTAATCAAGATTTGGTGATAGTCGGTGTAAAAACACCACGCGCAAAAGTTTCCGAGCTGCACACCATGCTGCACGAAGATGGCAAGATGAAAATGCGCCGCGTTGAGCGTCTAGTGGTACCTTCCAAGGGCGAATTAGAATTGATGCCCGGCGCAGATCACTTGATGTTTTTCGAGCTTGATAAAGCGTGGCGCATCGGCGACCGGCTAGAACTAACCTTGTTGTTTGCCAAGCATCCTGAGCAGGTGGTTAGCCTCGAAGTCGAAAAGTGATGCGGCGGATTCTCATATGCTTTTTGCTGATTAGTGCTTCCTGCGCGGACGAAGAGCTCGAGATTTATGACACAATCGGTGGCGATTTCGTTTTGCACGATCAGTTTGGTGATAAGTATCAACTTAGCGCGCACAACGGAAAAATCCGGTTACTGTTTTTCGGGTTCACGCATTGCCCTGACATTTGCCCAACCACTTTGGCTGAAGTCCAAGAGGTGTGGCAACAGCTTAATGCAGGGGAGCAGCAGCAAATCGAGATTTTGTTCGCCAGCGTCGACCCTGAGCGCGATAGCAGCGATTTGCTGCGTGACTATCTAGGTAGCTTTGATTTGCCCGTTATTGGCTTACGTGGCAGCGATGCTGAAATGTTGGAAATAACCGCAAAATACGCATCTTTTTATGAAAAAGTGAGTCTGGATTCGGCGCTTATGTACACAATCGACCATTCCTCGCAGACCTTCGTTATTGATAGACAAGGCAAAATACGCGGATGGGTCACTTATGACCAGCCACCGTCTGCATTGCTTGAGCTCTTGAGCCGATTGTTGTAGATTTAAGGTTGGCATTTATCTCGGCTCAGCGGTATATTTTGTGGCAGAACATGAAAGCAATCCTACTTATAATTACTTTGGCTGCTAGTGTAAGCTGTGCCGTTCCTACAGCTGTGGGCACCGATTTCGCAACCGATCAATACCGTCTTGGTGGGCGCATTGCCGTAGCAAGCTCCTCTTCCTCATACGATGGCGGGGGCTATGTCGTCGGCGATACTTTCGCGCTTGAAGGAGGCCGTTTTTTCACTAACCAACTTGAGCTGGGGGGTACTGTAGAATTCTTTACCTCCGACTTTCTCGATGATGCTCAGTTGTTCACTGGCTTTGCTCGTTATTACCTACAAAGTGAAGGCAATGTTCGCCCTTTCGTGCTAATTGGTGCGGGCTTATATAACGCTAATGACGGTGTCGGAGATGTTTACCGCTTGGGAGCAGGCATTTCCCAGTTTATTTCAGATAGAACCAGCTTCGAAATTTCTGTTGAAGAGCAATTTTCCTCTTATGTTACAGACCCTAACGCTGGTGTTGGTGAAGAAAAAGAATCCGATGCTGTAAATGTTTACCTGGGAGTAAACATCCTTCTATAAAAAGGTGCGCTTGCCGATTAACTGCTTGGCAGGATTATTTTTGGGCGGCTTGGCCCACGTCTTGCTTTATCCTCATGCACCAGGCTTTGATTTTTTTGCCCTTAAGTACTTATTAGTTCAAACGGGTGGTTTACTTGGCATCGTTGCATTTGCACCAGTGTGTGTGTTCATCGCAAAGAAGCGTCAGCGCGATGTACTTGATGCAGCATTTGCTTCTGGGATTGCCCTGGGTCTAGGTGGCTTGGCTGGCGCATACTGGTTCGCAAGCAGTGGACGTCCGCATGCAATAATTGAAGTCGGTGTGCCGATATCATTTTTGTTGGCAATGTTCCTACCGGTAAAAGCGCCGCGCCCTTCCATACTGCGTTGTTTGGCTGTGGCGAATCTCGCCTTGTTCGTTTTGTTCCTCTTGCCAGTTGGCCGTACCCAGATTGAAAGCAACCGGCAATACGATATAACGCTCGCTCCGTCCTTGCCAGAGGCGGCTAGAGAATTTACAGGTGAAAATTCTAGGCCAGATGTACTACTTATTTCGGTAGACACTCTGCGAGCCGATGTCCTTGATGAAATAGAACTTCCAGCCTTGTCAAAGCTCAGAGGGCAGTCTTTATCTGCACCCTATGCGTTGGCCCCGTCCTCGGCAACTCTGCCGAGTCATATTTCAATGATTACTGGTGAGTCTCCTTTGCAGCATACGGCTTACACTAACTTTGGCAAATTAGATGAAGGGATTCCTACTCTTGCCGAAGCTTTTAGTGCCGGAGGTTTTCGCACTATAGCTACTGCTGCAAACGGCCTGCTAAATACTGATACAGGATTCGATAGGGGATTCGAGTTGTTGGTAAATGTTGAAGGCGATGCGGCGCATGATAAGAAAGCTGGCGTATTGAGCGTTGCGCTCACAGGGCGACGAATGGTTTGGTACGCGGCGCCTTTGCCTGATTTGTGGTCACAGCGCTTGTCGGTGTTTTTATTCATGCGGCGTTATTCTGGGCTTGACATTTCCCAAGAAGGAGCAGTCGCTACGGCACCGATTGTTCGAGAGCTGGCATTAAGCTATCTGGATCAGCTATATGCCGATGAAACCCCGTTCTTCTACTTCTTGCATTTCATGGACCCTCATCTGCCATATCATGCAACTGACAATTACCTAGGAAAGCTTAACGGCGATCGTCCTTTGCCAGATAGTTACAGTAATCACACATCAGGGTCTTTGTTATTGTGCCGAAGTGCTATCGCTAAAGTAAGAGATGGTGGCTCTGCTGCCGAAATAGCTGATGCGAAAAATGTAATTGATATTCAGCGCGACCGTTATCATGAAGAAATGCTAATGGTTGACGATGCCTTGGCGCAAGTGTTCGCTCGCATTGATCAATCTGGGCGCCCAACGGTAATCTTGTTTACTTCTGATCACGGCGAGCATTTTGGCGAGAATGATTTGATGTTACACGGAGACCTTCTGCATGCTGCTAATGTGCGTGTACCGTTCATCCTGTCGACACCTAATAGTTCAAGTGCTGATTCGTTAGAGTTTGTGCCAACTTTAGAAGACATACCTATAACGTTGTTGCGGGCAGCAGGATTTGCGATTAAAGATTTTGGAAACGGGCGCGACTTGATGTCAGACAACGTTGACGAAGAACCTTTTGCTTCATTATCTGACAAATACCTTGCTGTGCAGCATGGTGACTACAAACTTATTTGTGAATGGAAGTCTAGCGATGGACCAACTTCCGCAATAAAACCTATTCAGCTTTATTCACAAGTGAATGATGGACTTGACGAAGCAATCAATTTGTTGGGGCAAGCAGCGACAATGAAGGAGCAACAGGCCCTGTTCGAAAGGGCTCAGCTCTTTGTTGCCGAGTGCTCTAAGAAAGGTATGCGTGATTTCGACGAGCAAGATGTCGCTGACCTAAATGCTTTGGGCTACGCGCTAGATGACGACGCCGAAGCTACAGATTAGCATTAGTGTAATTCAGCAACGCGTGTGCCGTGAGGCATAGTTAAATATGAGCTATTTGCTTGTTCGGGTCGTACAATCTTTATTAGTTTGCCATCAGGATATTGCTCGTAGAAACTTGCCACTGTTGCGCCAGGCCCTATTTTGTGAATGGGTCGTGGGAGTCGCCCGATAAAATTAAGCTGGCCGTGATAGGAGCCCTGGTAAGCCACTTCAAAACCTTGATCTTGCCACAGCCGCGCTTGATCGGCTAAAGGTTGCACGTTGTATTGTTTGTTGAGGTTGCTGCCGAGGGCGATATAGGTGCTAATAAATAATAGCGGCGTGACGGCCAGCCAAAACGGTAAAGAGCGGCGTCGACGCCTATTGGCGCTGTAGGCGAGGGCTGTGGCGAGTATTAGAAAGATGCCAGCCCTTTGCAGGTCGTCTCTATTCGGGAAGGAGTCACTTGGCTGTAGCTGATAGCCATAGACAAATAAGGCACTGGCAAACAGGCATAGGCAAAGGACAGCGGGTTTGACCGATTCGCTCTCTTTCGGCCGAGTAATTTTGTCGCTAATCATTAATGCCAATAGCGGAAACAACGGTAGCAAGTAATGAGGTTGTTTGCCATCAATGAATGAGAATATGACAATCACCGGTAACACGGCGGAGATTAAAAACGGGTGGTGCTGCTTAGTGTAAAGGCTTCTTTTGAACGACCACGGGATCATCAGCAGCGGCAGCAGGGCAATGAAATACCAAAACGGACGGTCGTGAACGGTTGCGCCACTAACTTCGCCACCACTATCGCTGGCAACACGCGCGACTGTTTGTTTAATAAAGATCGCGTCGCTGTATGCCTCGCCGCCCGTAATTGCCGCTGGCACTGCCCATGCCAAAGCGATGCACAAGCCGATAGCAAAGCCACTAATCGATAATTTGAATAAGGCGACATCGGTATATGATTTGCGCAGTAGTAGCGGGACTATTACAAACAGCAAAATGACCGGACCTTTTGTTAGTATCCCAAGGCCAATGCCGACGCCAAGCAGTAGCGCACATGGCCAAAAATTCTTATAGCGAATAAAGGAGAAAATTGCGATTAGCGAGATGAGGGCAAAAAAGGACACCCACAAGTCGAAAAAAATCAGACTGGAGAACATCAGCGGGAAAAACATCGTCAAGAAAATCTGGCTAGCGTTGATGGCGACGGCTTTCTTCTCCGGCCATATTAGAAGCGAAAGCCTTTTAAGATAGTGCGCATTTAAGAAAAGGGCAATCAGCCCTAGCGTGCGTGGCCACCAATTGTTTAGGCCAAAGATCTCCCACCCAAGATTCATCATCCAGAATAGCAGTGGCGGTTTATGTGAATATGTTTCGCCGTTCAGGTGCGGCACCAGGTAGTTGCCAGAAGTAAACATGTCATAAGCAACAGACAGGTAGCGGGTTTCGTCAATCGGCAACAGTGGGCGCACATACCAAGCGAGAATACTAAGTGGAATAATGATCAGCCACAGCATTAGGCGTCATTTTTGTGCTTGCGAATAAAGTACAGATTACGCGCGTAGACGATGATGCCGAAACTTTGGCCCATGATAATCACGGGATCGTGGTCGAGAATACCATAGGTTAGAAGCATGAAGCCACCAGTGATACTGATGTACCAAAAAGCAACAGGAATAACGCTCTTGCGATTACGCTCGGTTGAAATCCATTGTACAACAAAGCGCATAAAAAAAACCAACTGCGCCGCAAAGCCAAATAGGGCAATGGGGTTGACTGCGTTAGTTAGAACTTGGTCGAGCCAATCATTCATCGCTGTCGATTATAGTAGGCACGGCGTTACGATTCATTAGCCAGCGCACACCAATAAGGTCGTAGATGCCAACCCAAGCGCGATCGAACACACCATACTTTGAGCTGCCTGCGCCCCGTTCGCGATGGCGGACAGGTACCGAAACGGATGTGCCGCCAGCGCGTCGCACCAAGGCTGGGAAATAGCGGTGCATATGGTTGAACCATGGCAGGCGAATGAATGTTTCGCGCGAAAACAATTTTATGCCGCAGCCGGTGTCGGGTGTGTCGTCGCGCAGCAAGCTAGCGCGCAATTTATTGGCGAAACGCGACGCCCAGCGTTTAGAAGCAGTGTCACGACGATTGACACGGTGACCGATAGCCATCCACACGTCGCTTGCTGCTAAGCCTTCGGGGATAGCGTCGTACAGACTAGGAATATCTCCTGGGTGATTCTGTCCGTCACCGTCGAGAGTTGCAATCCAAGGTCCCTTTGCTGCAAGGCAACCCGTGCGGACACCCGAGCTTTGCCCACATGCTACAGCGTGCGTGACTACTTTCAATTTGGGATCGCGCGTCGCTCGTTCTGCTAATTCTTGAGCAGTGCCATCGCTGCTCCCGTCGTTGACATAAACAATCTCGTAATCATCGAAACGCGGGGCGAGTGCTTCGTGGATTTCATCAATGAGTGCATTGATGTTGCCAGCTTCATTAAGAACGGGGACTACGATTGAAATCATAGTCCCCATTTTAACAGCACGTAACCGTGATTAATTGAAGTCTTCGTACATCGATAGATTCTCAGCGAATCCGCCAGGAACACCGAATGAGATGAAGCTTGGCAAGTTTTCGGCTATTTGTGCGTCGTAGTAGAAGTTTGTAGTGTGAATTTTTTTGCAATCCTTCACAATCACGGTTTGACCGGTAAAGGTACTGTCTTTAACGTTTCTTGCTTGATTGAAAACGCTGAAGCCAGTCACTTGGGCTCCGTCCCATTTCGCTTGAATCTCACAGCCTGGGGCAATGAGGCCAATGTTGTCTTCGAATCCTCCAGTGCCGCCGCCAATGATAACGTCGTTGTTTAGATCCAATAAGTTGTAGCTATCGTCGCGCAAGTCAAAATCAGTGGGACAGATGACGATGAGGCCACCCTTGAATTCACAGTCACTAATGTCAATGGCCTCGCCTTCAGCAGCAGTGATAATCACTGTGTCTTCGGTGTACAGCTCGCTGATTTCCACACCGATGTAGTTAATGATTGTCTTTCCAGTGCCAGGCGTAGTTAAGCCCGCGAAATCCCATGCTGGTGCTTGCGCGTTTTCCGTGATTAGAACTTCTTCACCGAGTTCCTGGTATTCGGTGTTTGCTTTGTAGCGGAAGAGCATTCCGTCAACGACAGAATTGTTGAACAACGTGTTACCATCTGCTGATGCGCCACCAGCAGCATAAAAACCAACGCCGCTTGCATCGAATTTCCAATCATCAACCTTGCCTTGCAGGTCGGTGACAAGCATATCGCACATCACGTTTGATTGAATCAACTTTAGGTTTTCACCTAAGAAGATCAGTCCCACTTCAGAAGTTCCATTGGCGCCTGATGTCACTTGAATAGTGCCACCGAGTTTTGCAAGACCGGTGCTGTATATGCCATCAACAGTGATGTTGTGAGCAGGCTCGCTATAGGTTTCAGATTCATCAAAGGCAGTATTGATGTCAAATTTCGTCATGCCATCGAGCAGCGTGATAAGGCCTTCTGTCCCAGTCCAGTTAGGATTGAGTAGCAATTGGCGTTGGGCAAATTCCCAGCCAGATTCAGCAGCGAACTCGGCTCTCAAAGCTTGCCCTTCATCACGCTGTGTATCAATTTGATTGTCTATTGAATCAGCAAATGAAGCGCTTAGCGCTGTAAGCAATCCGGTTACTAGAATTACCAGGAAGAGGACGGTGCCGCGCTGGGTGTTGTCAGTATGTTTGTAAAATGTTTTCATGTTATTCTCCAACACCTTTACGGCTCGCCCGCTAGTTACTTAAGGGTAAATCGCCGAATACTAGCTGCCCCAGTCATTGCGCTGAATCCAAGTTGCGCCAGCGAGTTCGAATGTGCGTTCAGAATTCGGGTTGCCGGCTCCAGTGGCATGGCCGTCGTCTAGGCCAATGATAAGGTGAAAGCTAATGCGTGATATGACTTCGATGCCATCCCTTGTGGCTGTTAATGTATCGACGTTAAAATTCCGCACGTCGAAAATAACTTCTTCTGTGATGCCACCAACGAGGGCAACTCGCAAAGAGTTGTCGGAAGGGCTCCATGTGTATTCGATCTCGCCAGGAGCAAGAGCTCCGGTAGTGCTCATCCCAATAGTCCATCCCGTTTGTTGAGTTCCGGCAACCTCGATTTCGCTAGCGTAGCGACAGTCCTTGATTAAGCGATTGAGCGCTCGTCGCGCATTGACATTGGTATGCATTCGAATGTCACCCTCGCGTACTACTTCTAAGGTCTCTGAAGTGCTGTAAAGCGCTCCAAACAGTAGGACCATGGCAATTGAAGTAGCAACCATGATTTCCATTAACGTGAACCCAGCAGTGCTGACGCGGTTGTTGCGTGATAGTTTCATGATTATTGGGGGATTGCGGTTATCAGCCCAGAGAGGGACTTTATTACGATATGCCACTGGTTAGAGCCTTGCACAATGGCAAACGCTGCATCAGAAGAGGTGCGGCCGGTCGGTAAGAAAACGGCATCGGTGTTGCCGCCTCCAATGTTGGCGAAGCTCACGCCAGGTGGTAATTCAATCCAACCATCGATGTCAGACTTGTACGTTTGCAAAGCTGTGCCGTTCTGTAGTTGCGAGCGCCAGCGATTATTTACGACATCAATTTGCATGGTTACATTTTCCCATGTGCGTTTAGCGTAAGAGCGATTGCGACTCGCGTCTGCCACGATCGAACGCGTAATATTGCCCGCGCGGTCGTCATTCTGTACAGCTGGCACAGCAAGACTGAATAGAACAATAAGGATAGCGACAGTTGCCACTAGTTCTATTAACGAAACCCCGGCATTGCGCTTTAGTGTTCTGCTGACAGCCATGTCGCCTCCAAGATTTTCGCGCCGTTATAAGTAGCTTCAATTCCGACCACGCGCGTTCGGGATTCGTTGCTTGCAACAACTACTGTTGGGTCATAATCATCGACTGCTGTCACCGTTACATTAAGAATGAAACCCGTGCTGTTCGGCATTACCGATCCGTCGCCTAATACGGGCGAATAAGATTGAGCATCGCGCAAATCGAGACTATCAATACTGTCTTTATAGGTGTATTCGCGGAACTCACGGATGGCTATCGCAGCATTTGCTGACACTTCGGTGCCGTGCATAGCTTTCATGCCGATACGTAACGAAGCGATTGCTGAAGTAGACACAATTACGATTAGCACTACCGCAATCGAAACTTCGATGAGGGTGAATCCAGAATTACGCGTTGTTTTCATTATTATCCTACGTATTTTGCCATTGTTAGAATCGGAGTCATTAGCGACACCACAATGAAGCCAACTACGGCACCAGCAAGGACAACCGTAGCTGGCCCGAGCAGGGAAGTGAAAGTGTTTAACGCCGCTTTGGTCTCGGCATCTAAAAACTCAGCTGCCTTACGCAGTGAACTGTCAAGCGAACCAGAGGACTCGCCTGCAACAATCATTTGTGTAAGAGCCGGCGGCATTTCTTTGCCGCACATAACAGTGTGCATAGGGCGACCGTCGCGTACATTGACAGCTGCTTTTTCCCATTGCGCTTGTAAGCGCGGTAACTCAGAAACTTGACGCGCGTGTTCTAGTCCAGTCAGGATTGGCACGCCAGATTCAAGCGTTAGCGCTAAAGTGCCAACGGAACGCGACAAATAGGCCTTGAAAATCAAGTCGCCAATCACGGGCATTTTCGAGACGGCATCAAAAATCACTGCACGTGATTTTTTGGATTTTAGTGCGATGAGAAATGCTGCAATTAACGTAATGATTCCGCCGAAGACTAACTCTGGAGCTGAATGTAGGAGTTGGCTCGCTGAAAGGACAAGCTTAGTTGTCCCTGGTAACTCGTCAGGACGCTTCATCATCAGTCCTTCAAATTTCGGCACCAAAAAGTACAAAATCCCAAGAGTCATAGTGAAAGTCATGAACATCAAAAACCCCGGATAGGTTAGTGCTGCTTTAATCTTGCTGCCTAGTTCTATTTGATTCGTTAGTAGTTCAATGCTGCGATCTAGGGACTCTTCCAACGCTCCTGCTTGTTCTCCAGCAGCGAGTAAGTGCACCACGTACTTTTCGAAGCAATTAGGTAGGCAGTCAAAAGCGTATGACAAATCGTGTCCGCCTTCAACGACTGTCGTTATTTTGCGCAAGACTTTTTCGGATTCTGGTGTTGTCGCGTGCTCAATCAATGAGCGCATTGCAGCAAGCAGTGGCACACCAGCGCTAAGCATAGCACGCATTTGAATCATTACTTGCAGCGCTTCTTTTGGCTTAAGCTTTATTCTTAAGTCAGCATGCGCAGGACCGTCTTCGACGATTTGGCGCTCTGGCGGAGTCTCGCCACCAGCGTTGCCACCGAATACCTCGTCATCTTGCGTTTTGTAAACAAATGATGTTAGGCTCATGACTTTCCTCCGGCACGCAGTGCCTCTTCAACGGTGGTTAAGCCAATGTTTACCCGCTGGAAGGCATCGCTAAGCAAGGAGTCCATCCCTTCCTTAAGCGCTAAGCTTCGGATGTCAGAGGAGGATGGGTTACTGGCGATTAGATCTTGTAATCCGTCCGTTACTTTCATTACTTCAAAGACACCGCGACGTCCATCGTAGCCCGTGTTACGACACGCTGGGCATCCTGCGGAGGCGAAGTGTTGTTGACGCTCTAGACCCTGTTTTGCATACTGATCATGCACAGACTCAGAATGTTCAATCGGTCGTTTACACGAGTCGCATAACTTTCTGACCAAGCGTTGCGCAATGACTGCGCGTAGGGTCGCAGCAACCAAGAACGGCTCGACTCCCATTTGAATCAAACGTGATGCCGCACCGGGGGCATCGTTGGTGTGTAATGTCGCTAGAACTAAGTGACCCGTCAAGGCAGCCTCTATCGCTATTTCGGCGGTTTCTTTGTCGCGAATTTCACCAATCATTATTACGTCGGGATCTTGGCGAAGTAGTGCGCGCAGGCACAACTCAAAAGATAAGCCTGCTTTGTAGTTTACTTGTGTTTGGTTTACGCCTTGCACCGAACGTTCAACAGGGTTCTCAACTGTAGACACATTGGTTTCTGGGGTAACGATTTCGTCAAGCACGCTGTACAAGGTTGTTGTCTTGCCAGAACCCGTTGGTCCGGTGACTAATACCAGGCCGTGCGGCAGGTTAATGGCTTCATTTAACCACAAGCTATTGTTACTGGTTAGACCAAGGTGCTTTAGCGCTAACGCTTCGGTGTTGCGGTTCAAAATACGCATTACAGCTTTTTCACCGTGTACGGTTGGTAATGTATTGACGCGTAAGTCAACATCACGTGTCCTATCTTCATAATGAATACGTCCATCTTGCGGTAGTCGCTTTTCTGAGATGTCACAGCCGGCCGCAACTTTTATACGTGCCACCAACGAAGAACCAATATCATTTGCAAGTGGCCCTACTTCGTGCAGGCGACCATCGACGCGGTAGCGCAACAAATAATTGTCTTGAAAAGGTTCGATGTGAATATCAGATGCGCCCTCAATGATAGCGTTTACAACAATTTCATTAAAACGATCCTCTATCGGCACTTCATCTTCATCGGTGTTTTCAACAGCAACGCTTCCTGAATGCGCACGTTGTAATTGATCGAGACCAATGCTGATTGCTTCTGGTGTAGTCACGGTTGTGATTACGGACAGGCCGGTGTACTTGCGAACCACATCACTAGCATAGACGTCGGCCGGGTCCTTTAAGGCAACAGCAAGCGTGTCGTTGAGGCGTAAGTAGGGCAGAATGCCGTGCACGCGCAATTCTGCGAACGGCACATCGCATTCAAGAGATACGTCGAGAACTCCGTCATTAACCGGATTTACGAAAGGTAAATCGTGTTGTGCCGCCAAGGCACGAGCTAATTGCTCTTCGTCAATGTGACCTTCTTCGAGCATGATTTGCCCCAAATAAGAATCAGGACGTTCACTTGATTTTTCGATGGAATCATTTAGATCTTCATCATTCAAGTAGCCTAATTGAATCAGCACCTCGCCTAGGCGAGCACCATTATCGATGTTGCTGGCGGCATCTGTGTCTTCGGATATGCCAAGCACTTCGTGTAGTCGAAACGAATTGCAAGCGGCGCGTAAAGCGCTAGAAGGGTTTTCTATTGCCAGCATACGCCCTTGACGATGAAGAGCGTGCACACCATCAACTAACATCTGTAAGCCTTCAGAGTCAACCGTGATCACGTTGCTAGCGTCAACTAAGCAGCTATCAGCAGTGCTTAATAGTTGCCATAGCATATCGAACTCGTTGCTGTGCGCGCCGTTAAGCACACTCGGCAAGGAGAGGTTGGTGGCTGAAGTAGAGGGGTTCATAGAGCTGTGCCGTCTGTTGTTGCCGTCGCGATTTTCGAATCTACATATTGCATAAGCAATTCAATGCTACGGATGCCGTCGCGATCGCTTGAAGCCATCATGAGAGCAGTGCGCGCTTGAGTGAAACGCTTATTGGTAATGTCAAGTTTGGCCTGCAGGATGTGCCCGCGCCAATCACGCTTGCTAATCGCCACACGACTTAAAAAGTTTTGCGCTTGGTTAGAGTTGTTCTGTGCCCAGTAAACTCTCGCGGTAGCCATTAAGAAAAGTTCATTCTGTGGCTCGCGCTCGATCAAGAAGCGTAGTAGGTTAATAGCAGAATCTAAATCACCGCTATCTTCAGCGCTCTGTGCGGCACTAAACATTGGGTCGATGCCAGCTGCTGTTTCATTCAAAGCAATGCGTATCGATTCAGGCATGTCAACATTAGCATCCATGCTGATTGCAGTGCGGTATGCTTCAGCGGCCGCCGTTAAGTCGCCTTGTGAAAGCAGTAGGTCGCCCGATGTCGTCCATGAGCTTGCGTGTTGTGGATCTTCTCTAAGCATGGCGCTGACAAAGTCCTGGGCCTGTTCCGTTTGACCTGTCGCAGCGTAGTGTGTGAGAATCACACGCGCAAAGCTCGGATCGTTTTCGATAGCATCCCATGCATACTCAAGAGTCTCAGAAGCTTTTTCAGTCTGTCCTGACTCAGCAAGAGCAGCCGCATAAACCATATTGATCTCTGGGTCGTTCGGTGCAAACAATGCCGCCCGTTCAGCATAGGCAAGTGCTTTTGTGACTTCCCCCTCAGCTAGAAACAAACGTGCAAGAGCAGCGTGGCAGACTGTATCTTCAGGGTTAACTTCGCAAGCTTCAGACAGGTATTCACGTGCTTCTTCAATTAAGTTGCTTTCAAGAGCACGAAATGCAAAGGTGCGCAAGATATTACTGCGCGCGGCATTCCATTCTTCGACATCAATACCTTCCATGCGCTCCACTTCGGCATCGGTTAGATGGCGTACTTCATTAACTCGAACATTGTCTAGCTCAGGAGTAGAAGAGGCGCAGCTTGCAAAAAAGGCACAAACGATAAGGTAGGTATTTTTCATTATTTGGTCTCCAGTATTTCTATTTCCTTAAGAAACTGCAGAGTGTTCTTCAACTCAATAGTTTCGTCACGAGTCGCAAAAATTTCATTGCGACAGTGTGCTGCTAGGGCTGCTAGATCTGGGTCGGCCGGCATTGCTGATAACCCCCATTCCGCCTTTGCAAGAGCAGTGCGGACGTCGCCCGCGGCGAGCGCTACTGCAGCTTCACGGTATAAATCGCGAGCGTATGATGGGCGTAAGTAGCCGTGGTGCGAGGCGGCCAGTTCCGCGTGTGCAGCCTGCAAGCGTTGTCGGCTGCTATTACTGCGTGAAGATAAAGATGCGTCATCAACAATGTGCGGAGTTAGCATTACGATAATCTCAGTTTTGATTTCAGATTCGCGTTGCGACTGAAAGAACTGACCAATAAGTGGTAGTGATCCAAGGAATGGAATTTGTTCTGTTTGAGTAACCATGCTGCTTTCCATCAAGCCGCCAATCACAACAGTATTGCCTTCACGTACTAAGATATTCGTTTTGACTTCTGTGGTGGTTTCTTCTGGCAAGCCATCAGAGTTGATAAAGCCAGACGATTTCTTAGGGTAGACCTCCATGCGCACATAGCCGTCTTCACTAACGAAAGGGCGGAACACTAAAGAAGTACCCACTTCAAGAAAGGAAACCGATTGCAGCGAACCCGTTTGCGTCACAGTAGTTGTGATGTAAGGTAGCTTAGACCCCACCAATAATTCAGCAGCGTGACGATTTACAGTTAATATCTGTGGGTTAGAAAGCACAGTAGCATTGGCTACCGACTCTAGAGCTGACACAAACACGCCCACTTGATTACGCAGGATACCAAAGTGGAGACCATCTGCAGCGCCGTCGGTAAAGCCTGTTTGCGTCAAGCCACCAAGCCATCCGTCAAGGTCGCCGCCAGTTACGTCACCGGTCGCTATACCACTGCTTACGTTCGTTGAGCCACCCATGGATTGAAAGTCAATACCACCAAATGCTGAGAAATCGACACCTAACTGAAAATCATCGTTTAGTGTGACCGATAAGATTGTCGCCTCAACAAGTACCTGCAAAGGTGGCACGTCGAGCTGATCCAATAAATCGCGCACTTTAATTACAGTTTGCTCACTGGCATAAAGCACTAAGGTCTCGCGGTTGGCTTCTTCGTTGCCGCCAAGGTCCGTTAGGCTATCTACACCTTTTTGTGCAGCCATTCCAGAGATCAATTGTTCGCTACCGACCAGTAGCGGCGCGAGCATTTTCGTTGCCTCAGCTGCGCGAATGTGGTTTAAGCGTAACACGGTTGGAAGGTAACGCACCGTTTGCGTTTGTCCCTCATCAGCAGATTTCGGGCGAACAATGATGAAGTTACCGTCAATCTCTAAACCGAGTTCGTTGGCTGCTAATATCTGGCGTAGCGCATCTTCGACAGGAGCGTCGAAGAAGTTCATGGTTACGGTGCCACCGATTTCGGGGCCGTAAACCAAGTTCAATTTATAAGTCGCGCTGAATAATTCAAGAACCTGACCTAAGTCTTCGTCGTGAAAGTTGACAGTGATATTACTGTCCTCGCCAAGATCTGTGAAAGGACCTTGTTGTGCGCTAGTCAGAGTCGCGCTGCCCAGGCAGACGATCAGGGTTAGTGTTAAGCGATTTAGAAGCATTTTTGAAGTTAGCAATCTTCAGTTCGAACTCGTTTTCCCCAAGGTGGAGGACGACACGGCGTGAATGTATTGCGCTAACTTCATATCGGATAGATTTACCATCAAACTGAAGCTCTAAATAGTCACCATTTCGATATTGCTCGCCATTGATGATAGCTACAGCGGTTCCGCCGAAGATGGCGGTAGTGCTTAGGTCAAGGCCAAAACTATTGACATCAATCGACATAAACTCTTGCTCTTCAATGACTTCTGTAGCTTCTTCGCTAACTAAATCGGTGTCATTACTGGCCTCAACAGCCTCTTCCATGACCGTATTTAGCAGGTTGTTAATAGGGGTAATTTCTTCGATAGAACCGTGAAAAACCTTCCGATTAAGAGCTTTGGGCCAAACTTCTAGCCTCTGCAACGCAGTTTCATATGAAACCACCTTGGAGCTGCTGCCAGCGGCGGCCGGATGTACCGTTGGCCCGGCAATTGCGGTGGCGTTCGAGGCGACAGAGGCCACTACAGCTGTTCGGTCACCTTCGTCATTAGCAAAGAGGGTGCGAGACCACACAAAGCCAGCACAGCAGAGCAATACTACCAAGGCAATAGTCTTCTTGCGTTGTGCCTGTTGACGCAATTCTTCTCCGCGAGAAACCATTATCTAGCCCCCGCTTGATGAGAATCTTTGAGTACAGGAATCATGATTGATCCGGTTAAGCGAACGGCCCCATAGCTGACCTGTGCAGAATCAAGACTTGGCATAATAAAGGACAACTTCTCAAAGCGTACGAAGTGCTGACCTTGTTCTAATTGATCAACTAATTTTACTAAGTCGGTATATCGCCCAGATCCCGTCACAATAAAGCGTACGGCCGTATCACCTTTTTGTGTTGCCTTAGGCGTGATGTGTATCTCACAATTCAATTCAGCAGCCGCGCGATCGATTCTCTTCTGTACCAAGTGTGGGTTTAAGTCTTGTTCAAGATTCTCTAAGGCTTCACTTGCGACAGGTAAAAAGTCTTGCCACATATCGTTTAATTGATCACGTTGTTGCGGCAACTTGCTGTTCTGTTGCTGAATGGAAATCGCATTTGACTGCCTTTGAAGGTAGTTATCGCGAGATTCAAGGTCTGGGTTGATTTGCACGCCCCAGATGACACTCGGAATCAAGATGAAACCGAGGAGGAAAATCACGCGGTGATATTTAACAGTCATTATCGTGCCTCCTTGTGCATTTTCGCTTTGTTTAATCCTGGCATCAGTAACTCACCACGTAAATGAATAGTCGCGCGTACGGTATCGTTCATGTCCTCGACCAGTTCGGTGTTTTCGTCGATGCTAGCGTAGGTGAATGAAGTGAACTCACGCAGACGTTCTGGTAAGTTTATTAAGTTTTCATCGCCGCGCACTAGAGCAGTAATCTCCAAATGTATTTCGGCTGATTTGATTTTGCTCAAACCTTGACGGCGCAAATCGTGCTTGAATTCAATCTTTTCAATGAGCACGTATTCACCAACAGCACTCGCTAGCTCTGCCAAAATGGAGCCCGCTGTTGGCATGCGTAAATGATCGCTCAGAGAATCTAGCCGCGCAGCGTATTGATTCATGTCTGCGTAGAGCATTCCGAGGTCTTGGCCAGCGCGAATTTCTTCTGAGTTCGGTGCTTCAGCCAATTCGGCTATGCGGCGCTGTTGCTTCGCTTCAGCAGAAACGGTGAAGGCTCCAGCTAGGCAGGCCGCCATAAATAGCATTAATATCGCCACGCGACGCGTGGTTCGTCGGCGCTCTAAATGTTGCTCAAAGGCCACATTAGGCATGAAATCAGCTGTTTTCATTATTTGTACCCTCGCATTGCTAGGCCTAGGGACACGGCCCATAAGTGTTGATTTTCTAGGACATGCTTGGGTGCATCAATACCTAACTTGGTAAACGGTTTGGCGACCTCAGTTGGTATTTGTAAAGCATTCGCTAACGAAGTTTCCACCTCTGGTAAGTTCGCGCCGAATCCGGTCAAGAAGACTTGATTGAGCTTGGCACCACGGTGACGATTCGCATAATGGCGTAAACAAGCACGAACTTCTTGCGCTACGGATTCGGACTCTAGGCGCAATGCATGCAGTAATTCCGCGCCGCGCCCGAGAGCTTGTTCAGCTAGCTGCGAGATTGAGGTTGCTTGGGTTGATTCAGAGGGGGCGGAGTCATCGTCATCGAAAACCAATTTGTTTAAATCAATTTCGTCAACATTTAACACCTTGTCGAGTGTGCCTAGCAAACGTTCTCCGCTTAGCTGCATTGGCTTTAAGAAGCGTAATTCTCCACCTTGCATAATGCCGAAGAACGAGTGCCTAAAACCTAGATGCAGAAAACCCCAAGGATTCTCTAGTTCGCCGTGCATTGCCTGTAGGCTACGTCCTAGGGGGAATGCCGAAATTTCAAGTCCGCAAGTCCGCATGCGTAAGTTGTCAATGGCTTCTTCGCAACGACGCTTTTCTGACTGACCAATACTTACCAGTAGCAGTTCTTCACGCGCCTGAAGATCGTCTTCTTCAAAGTTGCCATTCAGCGGAATGTAACGATAGGCCACGCCCTCGGGGTCGTTGATCGATCGTAGTGCAGTTTCCTTTAGGGTTTGCTGCATCTTGCCGCGATTATGCGCGTCAACCGGCACTAGCGAAACAGCGACATCGTTGCCACTTAAACTAACTAAGCAATCTTTGCCGCGCGTTTTCATGTCTTTTAAACGTGGAAGCATATTCTCAACAACCGTCATTTGACGACCAGCTCCAGCAGCCTCTACTTCTTCCGCGCAACGTACCGACCAGCCCTTAGGGCCACCATCGAGTTGTAAAATGCGTGTTTCGAGTGCCCCAAAGTGGACGGCAATCGGCGAGGTTCGAGTAATTAATTTCATGGATCAGAGCGTGGTGCATCCCTCTTTCGGCAAGAAACGCATCGCAACTTAAGCTAAATCCAATTAACTATCGCTACCGTAGAAAATATGAATACCATGGCGGCAGCCAAGGCCATTAAGGGACGTTTGTTGTTGTTGTTCATAGTTCGAAGAGGACGACGCCGTCCTCGGTGACGGTGGTGGAGTTGATCTTGAAGGAACCTGTGTCTGCCCAGTACATCCAACCTGTTGTGTCGTCAGCGTTTAGGATAAATTCTCCCGGCTGAATAACCATGATGGTCGTTAGATTGTTGAATGGATTAGTGGGTAGTACATCACGTAAATATGGGCCGAAGTAGTAGCCAGGAGTGCCTATCGCAGCAGTGACGCCATCGTCGTTACTGGCTAATTGCAACTGATTAAGCAGTGTCTGCTCAGACCATAGTCCAGTGGCATCGTCGTGTCCGGGGATTTGCTCGCAGTGTTGGAAGGCATAAAAATCGCAAGCGGTGCGCATACGACCGAGTTGCGATTGCACAGCGGACACTTGCGCGTTGCTAACCGTAGCTTGGAAACTCGGTAGCGCTATGGTGGCCAGCATCATCAAAATCGCGGCTACCACTGATAATTCGATCAGGG
>CAWWAN010000010.1:0-19479 GCA_963934925.1 uncultured bacterium
GAGCTAAAATTGTAAATAATGTCAGAGCTGAACCACGCGCCGGTATTAACTACAGACTTTAACTCTAAAACAAGCCTGTGGCGTGGTCTAGTATTGGTGCTATTGGGGTGGCTGGTTGCATTCTTCGTTAAGAACGACGGCATATTTTCGCGCCGTATTCAAATAGATATTCTTGGGCCAAATCCATCATTAGTTAACGACATGCCATATCTTGGTAGCGTGTTATTGGTGTTGGTTGGCTTGCTACTGATATTCCTCGTTGGTCTAGCCATAAAGTCGGGGAGTATAGATCGGGTTGTGCTGGGCATGTTCGCCTTCAGCCTCAATGCCGATGTCGTGCCGATGTTGTTCCAGATTTCAGTAATTGGGTTCTGCTATATCCTGGTCGACCGCGGGCTTCGCCAGCGACGCATACCGTTTCGCCTAACGCCAATGGTGGTGCTTCTCGGTCTGATGATGTTGTCATACTCAGTTAGTTTTTTACAAACCACTCAGCCGTTATCGTTGCTGTCGAACATGATATATCGTTCAACGTACATGCTGTTGGTAGTATTGTTGCCAGCGTTGTTAGTCAGTCGCCGCCATCTCGATACTTTATTCGATTTCATGTTAGTGGTAGCCATGATTACAGTCGGCGTAGAGATTGCACAATACATTCTTACGGCTATGAGTGGCAGGATCATTACATTTTCGCCAGCGTCGTATAATCATGTTGTGACACCATTCGGTACTATGCCGCGCCTGACTGGTTTGATGTATCACCCAAACCACCAATCAAATATATTGGCCACGCAAGCGGCAATGGCTTTGTGGTTCTCGCTGCAGCCTAAAGACACTATCGATCGCCGCCGTCGTATGTTCTTGTTTGCCGGCTATGTCATTCTCGCTTTCGGAACAGTAATCACGATGTCGCGTTCGGGGTGGCTATCCATAGCTATTGCGACCGCATTAGTCCCTTTGATACGCTTCAAGAAGATAGCCCCCTGGTATTTGCTAATGGTTGTCGGGGTAGGCCTGCTGGCTTACGCAACTGGCTTTGCCGAAGCCGGTTACAAAGTAGTCCATGATATGAATGGTGACTCTGCTGACTTTCGTTGGCACATCGACGATATTGCACTAGAAGCATTCTTTACGCGTCCGTGGTTCGGTGTAGGTGCAAGTAACTTTCTCGATTTTTTCAATCCATACCAACTTGAGGTGCATGATACTTATTTGCAAATCGCATCGGGTATGGGCATTTTTGGCATCCTTGTTTTTGGCGGGTATATTTTCGCCGTCATCATTCGACTCATCCACGTGGTGCTAAATCCTGCAAGCTCAGCCTATCGCGAATGGGCCATCGCCTTGCTGTTCGGATTGATGATCACGGGTATTCAGTCTTTCTTCGCCATGTTCTTGTGGATTAAGTTTTTGTGGGGTGTCTTTGGTATTGCAGAGTCCGTAATTATGAATAATCGCGATAAAAAATATCGCTCAAGTCCAAACGACTTCATTTTCTTGCCTCCGCAACGTTAATCTACTAGCTACATGAACGATGTCTCCTCGATTTTTTTCGCCATTTACAGCCGTCGGCTAATGGTGATGTTGGTGCTGTTGGGCTCGATAGGCGCGGGTATTTTTTACTCACTGCAAACGCCGTCCGAATACTTGTCGGTGGCCAAAATATTGATTCCTGCTACGTCGCCAACGGTCAGCCTTAAAACTGAGGGTGGTAATCTCCCTAGTGGCCCGATTGTGCCAGACCAAAACGAAGATTTGCGGGTCGGCATCATCGGAATTATTCGTAGCGGGGCAGTACACGATCGTGTGGCTCAAGCTTTGCCCGGTATCGATGCTAAAACCATTCGTAAGAATGTTATCGGCGATATCGGCGCCGATTCGTTTCTGCATGTACTGTCTTACGCGAAAACTCAAGAAGAGGCAGCGATGCTTGCAAACGCTTTCTCTGAGGCCTTCCAAGACGAAATGCAAGCTATGCTCGAGGCGAGTCCACGCCGCACCCTCGAATCTTTTGTTGCTAGAGAGCCTATAGCGTGGGAGCAATTCTCATATCATACCGCGGAATTGGTTCGCTACCTCGAAGGAGCTAATTTTACAGATGTCGAAGTTGAAGTCGGTAATATGCTCTCTCAGCGCCAAGCGGTGCAGCAACAAATTGAAGGGTTAGAGCTGCAGCACAGTAGCAATTTGGCGCAACGTCCTGTTTATGCGCAGCTTGTAGAAAGTCGCCCTGAGTTCGTTGTTACTAGACAGTCGTTAAGTGAAAACTCGGTTTATAAATCATCACTCGAGCGCTCAAGTCAGTTAGCTACCGAGTTAGCGTTAAAGAAACTCAAGCTTACAGATAAACACCCAGAGATAGTGCGCTTGACTAACGAGTTGTTGCTGGTGCAGACGCGCATGTCGCAACAAGCGGAGATGACTCATGCTAGCTCGACGATGTCACAAGACCCGCAGTCGTTAAATTTTATGCAAAAAATGGTCGAAATCGACATTTCTGAAGCTAGCTACGATTCGCAAAGAGCCATATTTGAACAAACGGTATCGCAGATAGACAGCAAGTTGCAAAACGTGCCTGAATATCGTGCCGATGTTTCACGAATCAACGCGCAAATCGCGCAAGCGCGTAATCACGCCGAAGACATTTCTGCGCGTCGCGCTGAATTAGAGTTTCACTTGACCCATGGTTTGAGATTTACCATGTCGAATGAATACACTAAAGCTCTTCCTGAAAAAGCTCTGCCATTGCCGACGCCGGTAGGTATCATGATTTTCAGTACACTTGCTGGCTTGATCGTCGGCATCCTCGCGGCTGTCGTGGCCGAGTTAGTTAAACAGATGCGTCTGCGCAGCCCATACTAAATAGTGCTACTTGGCCGTTCGTACTTCCGTGAAGTAAGTCGCCATCTGTTGGTGGCATTGGTTAGCATTTTGTTTTTAATTGCATTGGGCGCCGCTATTCGTGCTTCAGCCACATCGCAAGGCGCGCCCATTTGGGTGCCGCTAAGTTTAGTTCCACTAATTGTTGGGCAGGCCTTGCCGTATTTTTTTCCGGTGGTATTGCTCATCAGTGTCGTGCTTGGCTATGGTCGGATGGCTGCCGAGAACGAAGATGTCGCTGCTTTCGCCGCAGGCGTGAGCCCGAATAAATTGCTGCAACCGGCGCTATGGTCCGGTTTGTTAGTTTGTTTAATCACTTATCCACTCACTGCTGAGGTGGTACCAAGCTTATACAGCAAAATGCGCCAGCTCATGCACAGTGTTCCGGTCGCAGCTTTGAAAAACACGAACCCCGGGGCCTCCGAACTCAGCTTCGGCGGACTATACCTCTCCTGGAACGACCGCTCAGGTCCTGGTGTATTTCATGACATTTTATTGAGTATCGATTCGTCTAAAAGTAATGATGACGAACTTCGACTCCGCGCCAATCGTGCCATCATGAATGTCGAAGGCGAAAAACTGACCTTTATGTTCGAAGGACTGCGTACTTTCAGAGATACGCGTGGTTTGTTTTATAACCCTGGACAAACATGGTTGACAATCGACCTCGCCGAAATTAATGCAAATCGCGAACTCAATCGACGAGTCAAGGATAAATCTTCGCGCGAGTTGTTTACCTCGCTTGACACGGAACTTTCCGAAGACGAGCGCAGTCATACATGGTTTATTCTGTGGCAGCGCATGTCCATGGCTTTCGCCACAATACCACTCGCTTTAATCGGCGCATTACTCGGATGGCGTCTGCGCAATGGTGGCTTCGTTTCTGGGTTCTCTTCGGCATTATCCTTTTTACTGCTTGTCTATTTCCCACTGTTCTTCGTGTGTGATAACCTCGAAGAAGTAGACACCTTGTCTCCGCTCGTGGCTGCTTGGCTACCTGCTGCACTGTTATTACCTGTCGTAGCATTTCTGTTACGTCGCCATCGAATACGTTAAAATGCAAATATTCGATCTCTATGTCACGCGTAATTATCTGCGGTTCTGCCTGCTAACGGCCGTTGCTTTTATCGGTATGTTTACTTTTATGGATTTGCTCGCCCGTGTCGACGACATACCTTTGTCGCGTGCAGCGGTCGGTTTAACAACAAGTGAAATTATTCATTACTATCTAATCAACATGGTGTTCTTGTTGTTTCAGTTCTTGCCGTATATATTGTTAATCTCCGGTATTGGGTGTGTAACCCAACTATTGCGTAAGCGCGAGTGGACACCCATGCTAAGTGCTGGTCGTCCAACATGGCGCTCGTTTGCCCCAATTTTTATTTGTGCGCTAATTATCGCTACTTCTGTTTCAATGTTTCGCGAAACAGTCATCCCGCAGTTGTTGCCGCAGCATGAGTCGATTCAGCGTAAGTTGCAGAACCATCGCGAATGGCGTCCTGCTGATTTATGGGTGCGTGGCGAGGGCGCGCAACGTTTGCACGCGCAATCGTTTACTCCTGGAGAGCCAGCCATCATTACCGGCCTCGAAGTTTTCGCTTCCTCAAAATTTGGTAACGATAGCCGTGTGTGGGCAGATAGCGCTAAGTACATTGACAGTGAATGGCAGCTACAGGGCGGTATTAAGACGGACTCGGAGGGCGAGACAAACGTAGATGTCTTTGAGGCCGCCGGGTTTAGCCCCGAAGATTTGTTGCGCTCATACTTTGTGCGTAACCGCCCGCTCGATCTTAATTCTGAGTCTTACAAGACTCTGTTGAAATATGATCCCGGGCATCGCCAAGCTGAAACTTATATGTGGTCAGCACGCACCTTGCCTTTTGTGGCCTTGGTGCTGTTAGTGCTTGGCTTGTCTACATCCCTAAACTTAGGACGCGTTAGCTCTAAAGAGGGTATTGCGCGAGGACTGTTGATGTGCGCCTTGTTCTTCGTCGCCGAACTGCTGTTCCGTGACATGGGCGTGCGTGGTGCGGTTAGCCCGTGGTTAGCAGCTACTGCTCCGGTAAGTTTATTTGCCGGCGTTTCTCTGTGGGCATTTAGCCGTACTCCAAGTTAAGATAAAGATATGCGAAAATTACCGCTACCGTTGCTTCTTCTAGCCATCGTCTCTTGTCAGTCGTCTCTGCTCGATAGTGGTGATCGCTACTTTCGTCAGCAAAGCTACTTGCAAGCATATAACGCTTACATGTCGATTGAGGATGCTGATGCAGAAGTGCAGCAACGCATTGCTACCACACGCTATTTCTTATTAGAAGATATGGTGCGCGACTTTAGTAATCGCGGTGAACCAGACGCAGGCTTAGCCTTGCTTGAAAAAATCACGCCTCTAGCGCCTGACAGTCGTCAGCAAGTCCTTGAAGATTTAGACTTGCGATGCCGTAATCATATCGCAACCCGTCACTTCGATTTAGCTTTGCAGTTCAACGATATAGGAGACAAAAATAGTGCTATTCGCGAGTTGTTAGTGGCGCTAACTTGGCGCGACGATTTTTCTCCGGCAATAGAGCGCCTAGCGATCATTACCGAGCGCGAACAAATGCGCAACTCCCAAGGCGAAGAGAAGTACCTCGATGCCATTGCTCAGCTAGAGGCGGGCTCTGACGTTCGCGCTCGTACGGCCTTTATGCACGCTAGCCATTTGCTGACCGACCCGAAGTTGGCCTATAAGCGCTTGAATGCAATCAGCGAAAACCTTGCTGAAGAAGCAATGCGTCAAGCCCAGTTATACCTTGATGCTCAACAAACCGGCATGGCCTGGGTTGCTGTGAAAAATGCTATTCATCTTGGTATAGACGATCCGGCCGCGCTTGCCATTGCCGAGCGCTTAGATGGCATTTTGCGCTCTCAAGCACATTTAATATCTGCGGATATCAAAGTTCGTGCAGGCGACCATGAGCTTGCGAAGTTGACCATCGATAAAGCCGCAGAGCATTCAGTGGTTGAGCATACGGCTTTGTTGATTGAAATACGTAATCGCAACACCGACCTACAGCAAGAGCAGCGCTATCTGCAAGCACGTGCCTATGAAATAGATTCACAGTTATCTCATGCAAGCTCTTTGTATTTACAAATATATAGTGACAGTGACGAGTATGGCTACAGAGATACTGAGCAACGCTTGGCAAACATCACAGCTCGCCTGAGCGAAGCAGAGCTGTATTATCAGCAAGCATTACTTGCTGCTGAGAATGGCGACGCTGAGGGGCACATGCAAATGTTACGCTCCGTGTTGCAATTATCCATCGATTACAAAGATGGGCTGCATTTATTCGATATGGCTAACCGGGTCAATTAAACGACAGGCATGACAATCAAAGTCGCTGCATTTCCTTTCGACGTCCGTCCAGCGCAAGTCGAAGCCAATCTGCAGCAAGTACTCAACGCGGTCGGCGATTGTGGTGAGGCGGAGGTGCAGCTGTTAGTACTCCCAGAAAAATGGACGACCTCTTTTCTGGCCGAATACTCTGCAGAGATTCGCGCCGAGAGTGAAGAGGCTTTACTTAAGGTGCATCAAGTGGCTGCCGCAGTTGATTTGATTGTCGTTGGTTCCGCCCCGGGTGGCGATGGTGATAAACCAGCAAACGTAGCGCACGTGATTGGTGCTGCAGGCAATCTTCGCCCGTATGCGAAACGCATGCTGTTTAGCCCAACGGGCGAAGGCCGTCAAGTTGAGCGCGGAATGTCGCAGCCGGTGATTGTCGAAACGGCAATCGGTCGCATCATGCCGATTATTTGTTACGACTTGCGTTTCCCGGAGATTTGCCGTGAGGCTTTGTATCAGCAGGCTGACATTTTGGTGTGTTGTGCGCAGTGGCCAACCCCGCGGGCCCACGCGTTTGAATTACTGAGTTGTGCGCGCGCTGTTGAAAACCAGTTGTTTACAATATCTTGCAACCGCTCTGGCGAAGCTGCTCTTGATGGCAAGCGGCCGATGCATTTCCCAGAATCGGCGTTGGTGGCAGATCCGCTAGGTAAGATTCATGCGAGGTGCGATGATGGCAACCTGTTAATCACCGAAATAGAACTTGAAAGTGCTGAAAAAGTGCGCACTCAAGTGCCAATATCACGGGATTTACGTAAAGCGGGGCTGTGGCCAAACCAAGATTAGTCGGCGTCGCTAAAATATGCCGTTAATGACTGATGTCTTCATAGTTAGTGCCTGTCGTACACCGATCGGGCGATTCCAAGGCTCATTGAGTAAATTCCGTGCACCTGAGTTGGGTGCTATGGCAATCAAAGAGGCTTTGCAGCGCGCAAACGTCGATGGCGAAAATGTCGATGAGGTCATCATGGGCAATGTGCTGCAAGCTGGTGTGGGGCAAAACCCTGCACGTCAGGCGATGATTTTCGCAGGTTTACCCAACACTGTGCCACCGTTTACTGTCAACAAAGTATGTGGCTCAGGTTTAAAGGCGGTAATGCTGGCAGCGCAGTCGATTAAGGCAGGTGACAATCATGTCGTAGTTGCCGGAGGTTTCGAATCCATGAGCCAAGCCCCGTACCTGGTGCCCTCGGCGCGAACGGGTGCGCGCTTAGGTGACACTAAGTTGGTGGATGCGATGGTGCACGATGGCTTATGGGATTTTTACTCGGACCAGCACATGGGTATGACGGGTGAATTGGTCGCCGACGAATACGGGATCACTCGCGAAATGCAAGACGAGTTAGCGGAGCGCTCGCATAAACGCGCAGCAGCTGCCTGGGAAGCCGGTAACTTCGATGAAGAAACCTTCGACATAGAAATCCCGCAACGTAAGAAAGACCCAATCATTTTACGTCAAGACGAAGGCATTCGCACCGACACGACCCTTGAATCGCTCGGTAAAATGCGCGCGGCGTTCAAGAAAGACGGTTCGGTTACAGCTGGTAATGCTTCTCAAATTTCAGACGGAGCAGCCGCATTGGTTGTTGCCTCTGGCGAAGCTGTCGAGAAATACGGCCTTAAGCCATTAGCTAAAATCACCGGTTATGCAACGGGTGGCATGGCTCCAGAGTGGGTGATGATGGCGCCCAAAGCAGCTGTCGAAAATCTTGAAGTTATTACAGGTAAGTCGCGCCATGATTACGATTTATTCGAAATCAACGAAGCCTTCTCCTCGGGTGGCTGCGCCTTAGCTAAAGTTCTAGAACTCGATGTCGATAAGATCAATGTCAACGGTGGTGCAGTAGCGCTTGGTCATCCGATTGGTGGCAGTGGTGCACGCATTCTGACAACTCTGATTTACGCGCTCAAGCAGCGCGGTTTAAAAACAGGTGTTGCAACTCTCTGTCTCGGTGGCGGCAACGCTGTGGCCACAGCAATCGAATTGGTCGATTAATCAAACAATGACTTCATCTCTTAAAGTAGCAGTAATCGGTGCCGGAACCATGGGTAATGGCATCGCTCAAACATATGCTGCCAACGGTCACAACGTGACCTTGGTAGATATGTCTCAAGAAGGTCTCGATCGCGGCTTGGCAGCCATTCGTAAATCACTAGACCGTTTCGTAAAGAAAGAAAAAATCACTCAAGAGCAATCAGACGAAATCATGGCCCGTATTGCTGGCTCTACTGATTTGCCAACAGCAGTTGCTGATGTCGATATGGTTGTTGAGGCCGTGTTCGAGCGTGAAGATGTCAAGAAAGACGTTTTTGTACAGCTCGATAAGCATGCTCCTCAAGGTGCCATTCTTGCGACGAATACCTCTTCAATTTCAATCACCGCGATTGCAAGTGCGACTAGTCGACCAGAATCGGTGGTGGGTATGCACTTTATGAATCCAGTGCCGCTAATGAAGCTTGTCGAACTTATTAAAGGCGAAAAGACTTCTGATGAAGTTGTGTCGCGTACTAAAGAAATAGCCGAGGGCCTTGGCAAAACCGTTGGTGTCGCCGAGGACTACGCAGGTTTCATTTCTAATCGCGTGTTAATGCCCATGATTAACGAGGCTGCATTCACTCTTTATGAGGGTGTTGCAACTCGCGACGATATCGACACCATCATGAAACTCGGCATGAATCATCCCATGGGGCCTTTGGCTCTTGCTGATTTCATAGGCATTGATGTTTGTGTAAATATTCTTGACTACATGCGCGATCAATTCGGTGACCCTAAATTCAGATGCGCTCCTAATATGCGACGCATGGTCGAAGCCGGCAAGCTTGGCCGTAAGTCAGGCGAAGGCTTCTACACTTACTAAAAAATTACCGGTCGTCTTCTTGGCCGGCGTAGCCTAGGGCGTTCAATGCAGCTTGCTGGGCCTCACTCGTTTCGGCGTTAGCTTGACGAGCAGCGTAGGTGTCGCTTTCAATGTAGTAATCAATTAATCGGCTTAACCCGTCGGCGAGTTCTTCATCTTTGCTGAGAAGATTTTCACTCTCGCCATTTTTGAAGTTAAATAACTTTACGCCAACAGGGAAGTCTTTGTTAGCCTGCCAAGCGCCAATCCATTTATTCCCGGCAGTGTCGCGTACCGCAATTTCTTTTTGATCCACAGCGACGTGTGGACGCGCCGCCATGGTTGCGCGTACCGCCAAGCCATCGAAGCTTTCGATATCGTAATCGAGCCCGGCGTAATCGAGTAGAGTGGGTAAGACGTCGCACAATTGCACGACCCCATCAATGTGAGCAGGCTTGATGTTAGGCGCACTAAGCAGAAACGGCACACGAATATTCTCTTCATAAAGTGAGTTAGCGTGGTCCATTAACCCATGCTCCGCAAACTGTTCTCCGTGGTCGGAGGTAAGCAACAGTACATAAGGACGCCCGCTGCCATCGAGTTTATTAATAATGCGTTGTAGTTGTCGATCCACTTCGATTACTTCCTCAAGATAAACTTGATGGTAGTAAGTGGCAGCCAATGCAGAAGCAGGGTCTCCTTCTTGAATTTGCGCTTGTACATCACGCACCATCGTGACCGTAATTTCGGAACTAGCTGTAGGTAAATAACGTTTGTCAATTTGACTGGCTAATGGCGCTGAAATTACGCCGCGCGCAGTAGTTGGCGGCGCGTAATTTGTGTGCGGGTCCATGAAGTGAATGAATTGGAACAAAGGCGTTTCATTGGCATAAGCTACGTCAAGCTGTGCGAGCGCAATGTCCGTGCAATGCTCGGCAATGGATTCGGCCTGATATTTGTCGCGGTAGTAAAGACCACGAAATAAGCGCTTCGTTTTCGATGATTGCAGAAATATGCTTGCCCAACTATGGCTAGCCATATAATCCTTCGACAACATCGCGAGTCGAGCCAAGCCAATTGCTTCGTCGCTGAAATGGGCAAAGCCGCGGTGCATGCCGGTTGCCGAAGAAAGTAGCGCGTTACTGATAACAGCGGAGGTTTGGAAACCGGCTTTCGCAAAATAATCGGCGGCAAGATTAAGGCTCGTGTCTGGTAAGTCACCATTGGAGCGTACACCATGGCTAGTCGCGGACAGCCCCGAGAGCATTCCCATGTGACCTGGGAGCGTTTGGTTGCTGCTCGACAAAGCATAGTCGGCCCACAGCGAACGTTGGCGAAGTTGTTCAAGCGTAGGTAGCGTCAAGCCAATATCTTGCTGTGAGTAAATAGCGTCGGCGCGTAAAGTGTCGACGGAGATTAATATCACATCAGCGCCTTGGTGACTACTTAATGCTGTTGGCGCGCTCGTTGGATGTTCCGGTAATTGGTGTGACATTAAAACGCTAGCCATGACGCATGCGGCAAGTGCTAAGCTTGAGCCGCCACACAACATAAGATTAGGGTTTTTGATTTGCCTTACAAAAATAACAATGTATAGCAAAGCGAAAAAGGCTAGATGAGAAAACGGGAAGGGGATCCATGAGTGCAGCAGTGGCATGGCGCCGATGACCAAGCCCATGCCAAAGGTGGCCTGATGAAAAATGTTCTGGCGCAGCACGCTGACCAGCAAAATAGCCACAACAAGACAAACCGCCCAGGCACCAATGAGGTTGAAGCTGACTAGGGCAACTAAAATATTTGATCCAACATCGACAGCTTGCAGAATACCGTCGAGAATGGCGATGAGGCCACTGCCGAACAGCAGAGGTAGTGTCGATGAGAGGCGCGCACTTTTCATGAAGATATTCTACAGTCAATAGTACGAGTAATCACAGCTCTGCCTCATGGACTGGCACGTCTCTCCACCTGGATGGGGCGCGCTGAGTAATCGAACGAATTGTAAAGTAGTCGTCTTCTATTGCTCAAAATAGGTTAAAATATAGGTCCTTTAACAAGGTAGAACAATGGATTTTGCTCTCACTGAAGAACACTTAATGATTCGCGATTCGGCGCGAGAATTCGCCGAACGTAGTTTGCGCCCTAATGCTGCTCGACTCGATGCCGCAGAAGAATTTCCAGTTGATGCCATAAAAGAGGCAGCTGAGCATGGATTTTTGGGGCTTACCGTGCCTGAAGAGTACGGCGGGGCTGGCTTAGGCAACTTGCACGCTTCGATATTACTAGAAGAAATAAACGCAGCCGACCCTAGCGTCGGCGTGACTATTTCGGTGCATATGTCGCTGTTTTGCTCGATGTTAGCCAAGCACGGCACGGAGCAACAAAAATCAAAATATTTGCCACTCTTGGCTAGTGGCGAACTCATCGGCGCTTACTGCCTGACCGAGCCGAATGCCGGCTCTGATGCTGCTGCCGTGATCACCAAGGCCGTAAAGGTTGATGGTGGTTACACGCTCACGGGCACTAAATCCTGGGTTACCACCGGCTCCCATGCGGGCTTGTTTGTGGTTTATGCCGTAACCGACCCTGATGTCCCTAAAGGTAAAGGCATGTCAGCTTTCATCGTCGAAGCTGCATACGACGGCGTTTCGGCGGGCAAGAAAGAAGAGAAAATGGGCTTGCGCGCAAGTTCTACAACCGAAATCATTCTTGATGATGTTTTCGTGCCAGAAGAAAACGTGGTTGGAGAACTTAATAAAGGTTTCAATATCGCTCTCGATACGCTTGATGGCGGGCGCATCGGTATTGCTTCACAGGCCGTTGGCATTCACCGCGCCTGCCTCGAGGCTTCCATTAAGTATTCTAGCCAGCGCGAGCAATTCGGCAAGCCAATCAATCGCTTTCAAGCCATTGCTTTTATGATGGCTGATATGGCAACGGACCTTGATGCAGCACGATTGCTTGTTCATAAAGCAGCTTGGTTGCGTGACAACGGCTTGCCGTGCACGAAAGAATGTTCCATGGCTAAACTGTTTGCTTCACGCGCATGCAATAAGGCGGCACAAGATGCCGTCCAAATTCATGGTGGTGCCGGATACACCAAAGAGTTCGACGTCGAACGTTATTTCCGCGACGCGCGTATCACCGAAATTTACGAAGGTGTGACCGACGTGCAACGTATCGTTATCTCTCGTAACCTGTAATAACAATGAGCGATTTAGTTACTAATTTTGATTTAAGCGAAGAACAAGAAATGATTCGTGACACTGTGCGCCAGTTTGCGCGCGAGGTGATTGCTCCTGGTGCGGCTCATGCCGACGAGCATAAAAAGCTCAACGAAGCCGCCTGGGATGGCATGGTCGAGTTATGTTTGCCTGGGTTACCGTTCTCTGAAGAATGGGGCGGCGCTGGTTTCGACAACTTGTCCTACTCAATTGCTGTTGAAGAAATTTCGCGCGTTTGTGGTTCGATGGGTTTGACTTTAGCAGCTCACGTTTCGTTGGGCACTTGGCCGATTTATGCTTTTGGCTCTCAAGCCCTTAAAGAGCGGTACTTGCCTGGATTATGTTCCGGAGAGTTCATGGGTGCTTATGCCCTTACCGAGCCGGGCGCTGGCTCGGATTCCGCAAGTACGCAAACAACTGCTGTGCTTGATGGGGACGAGTACATTATCAATGGTGCGAAGTGTTTCACCACTAATGGTAGCTACTCAAAGTGTTTTGTGATTACCGTGCAAACGGATCCCGAGTTGGGTTCGAAGGGTATTATGGCGATGGTTATTGATCGCGATCAGCCAGGCTTCATTATTGAACCAGGCGAAGAAAAGCTAGGTATGCGTGGCTCTGATTGGGTGAACTTGGTGTTCCAGGATTGCAGGGTACCCAAAGACGCAGTGTTAGGTGAAGAGGGTGAAGGTTTCGCTACATTCATGAAAACACTAGAAGGCGGACGCATTTCGATCGCGGCTTTGTCTTTAGGCATTGCTCAAGGAGCGCTTGACCAAGCACTTGCTTATTCGAGCGAGCGCGAGCAGTTTGGTATGCCGTTGAATAAGCATCAAGCTGTTGCCTTTAAACTTGCAGACATGGAGACTGAAATTCAAGCTGCGCGCCACATGGTTTATCATGCCTCGCGTTTGAAAGATGCTGGGCGTGCCTACGGTGCAGCAGCGGCTACCGCTAAGTACTTTGCATCCGAGGTCGCGATGCGCGCGACATACGAAGCTATCCAAATTTTTGGCGGCAATGGTTACTCGCGAGAATATCCTGTTGAACGCATGTACCGTGACGCAAAGTTGTGTGTGATTGGCGAAGGCACATCCGAGGTGCAAAAAATTATTATTTCTCGAGATTTGTTAAAGAGATTTGCCACGAATAATGGTTAATTAATGAGTGGTTCTCACTTTAGCGCTCAGCAAGCCCAGGTGGGCAAGTTTAAAATTCGTGCTTTACGTGATGCCTCTTTTGCTCTTGACGGTGGTGCGATGTTTGGTGTTGTGCCGCGTGCATTGTGGCAAAAGCTAACTCCTGTTTTTGATGACAACACGATTCCGTGCGCAACAAATCCGTTTTTGATTGAATGCGGTGAGCATGTGATTGTTGTCGAAACCGGTCTCGGCCGCCGCTGGAATGAAAAACAGCGCTCGATGTTCCATATCGATTATAGCCAAGGCCATTGCTTAGTCGAATCGCTGGCGGCGGCAGGGGTGAACCCTGAAGACGTCACGCATTGTTTGTTGAGTCATGCTCACTGGGATCACGCGGGTGCAGCTTGCGATGCCGACGGCAAGCCGATGTTTCCGAACGCCGAATACTGGCTGGACGAAGTAGAACTCGAAGCAAGCCTGCAGGCCGACCACATGCGTCGTGCAAGTTACCGTCGCGAAGACGTGCAGCCTTTGGTTGACGCTGGCTTACTGCATACCTTTAAAGAGCATCAAGAAATCATTCCGGGTGTCACGATGCAAACTTTCGGCGGACATTCAGAAGGTCTGTCGCTCATTAAATTTGAAGACGCCGGCAAGATCGCAGCTTTCTGGACGGACTTCGTGCCGACGCGGAATCATGTACATCTACCGTTCATCATGGCCTATGACATGGATGCCAGTCGTTCGTATGAAATCCGCCAACAGTTAATTCCGCTCGCCTGCGAAGAGCAATGGTTGTGCATGTTGTATCACGACCCCGTTTCGCCCTTGGGCTACTTTACTTTTGACGGCCGTAAATATGGCTTTGCAGCGTTAACATCAGACCAGCAAGGCACAGGCTAGCTACGATTATTCGGGTATAGTTGCCATTGCTTAAATCGCCAAAAGTCCAGGCGTCCGCGAGCATCCGCCCCCAAGAAGCTTGTTGATGAACGCCTACACCTAAAAACGATAAGACAGTCTCGGCTTTGACGGCGTACATAAAATGCAGTACAAACTGCGTCGCTAAAATCGGCTTGAGGCATGGCAAGATGTGGCGTATTGCAATGGATGGCACCGAAGCGCCGAGACTGCTAGCGGATTCAACGTGACCTTGACTGCGCAGATTAAGAACTTCAGCGTGAACTAAACGGTACACACCGACCCATGAGACCAGGCCAACGGCAAAAAACACCGCACTAATGCCGCCGCCCATACCGTAACTTAAAATGAGCACCAACAAGATTCCAGGGATGGCTGCGATGCTTGTAGCCATCCATAAAATGATTGTCGCGATGAGGCCACCATACCACGCGCTAATAAAACCGAGCACGCTGCCAATTAAAAGCGCAGTGCTCGCCGCAATGCTGCCGATGATTAATGCCACTTTAGCGCCGTGTGCCGCAGACTGCCAAACGCTAGTGTTCCCCCGGTAAAAATCGCTATTGATTTCAACAGGGATGGCTCCGCTCGCTGCCACCAGCGCCACTGCAATATATAATCCAGCGACTAAACGTGAAAACTTCATTAGTTCCGACCCTCGCTACGTTGACGCGGATCGAAGTAGCGTCCTACCAGGGTTGCAGCTGCTTGCATTGCGAGAAAGACAATGGCAATCACAAAGGTGATGGCGAGCAGCATGTTGCTGTCGTGATGCTGAATGGCTTCAACAATGCTGATTCCTAAGCCGGGGATATTGAAAATGGTTTCAAGTAATAGCGAGCCCAGTACCAAAAACGGTAGGTTGAGTGCAACATGTTGCGAGAGCGGGCCTGCTAGATTTGGCAGCAGGTGGCGCAGCCAAATGCGTTGTTCGCTAATGCCTTGTGCGCGCGCTGCCTGAATGAATGGTTTGCGCATGCGATGATCGATGAAACTGCGCATCAATAAATATTCAGGCCAGATGCCTATAAAGACCGTTATTAAAATAGGCAGTATAAATAACGGTAAAACTGGGTCGCCGTAGGGGCGCAACGGGGCCCACTCAAGGCCGATTACGAAGGTCTGCCGAATGACGAAAATGCAAAGCAACGCTGGCAGGGACATGCATAGAATCGCTGCAGCGTTCAGATTACGTGAAAGTCGCTTGCGACCATGTGCGCTCACCGCCAACATGAATGCGCCGATGAAAATAATGAAAAAGGACGGTGCGGCGATTGCCAAAGAGCGAAGTCCGCGTTGCCACAAAGTGTTGCTGATGGGCCGCGAGTTACGGTCGTTGCCGAAGTCAAAAGACAGCAGAGAAAGCAAAGAGTTGAGAAAACGCTTTGGGGAAGAAACCGGGTGGAGGATAGCCGCGTTATAGGGTTGTTCAGCGCTCAGAGTGACTTTGTTACCGAAATAGACTAAGGCGATTTCATTGCTGCTTGTCATGGCGAAGTCGTCGCTAACGGTGGCCGTAATAAGTGGGTTGCTGTTGAGGTCTGCAACTAACTCGCCGAGGGTGTCTGGCACCGCTATTTCTATAATGGGCTGGCCACTACGGGCATGCACGCGAAAAAGGCTATCCATCGTCAGGATGAATGTTTCGCTGTCATCGGCATGCACCGTTAAATTAAACGCCGCGAAATTAATATCATCTATCAATCCCAAGCGTTGTGCGGTGCTAGCCAATAGCGCGCGATCATCACTGTTTTCAGTGTCGCGGGCGATAGGATCACCGAATGCCGGCGACTGTAAAGCAATAAACAAGATAAGGTGCACACCAACAATGATTGCCAGCGCCGATATCATATTCTTGAAGATTTGCTTAATCATTCTTTAGAATATAGAACTTACAGGGCATCAAATCAAAGGGTCGCATCTTAAAATTAGTAATGCGCTTGCTGCCTAATACCCATGATTGTCTATGCTCAATGGGCATCGCGGGGCATTCGTCATACAAGATGGCATCTAATTGTGCTTCAATTTGTTGACGTTGCGTTGCGTCTTGCGCGAGCGCTAGCTTGTCGAGTAAATCGTCAAAGGGCGGATTGCTGAAGCGACTAAGGTTGATGCTGCCGCCGATATTGTCACTCTTAAAGGTGTCGTAAATCAAACGGCTATCTGGCCAATCTAGTGTCCAATTACGCACAAAAATCTGTGCTTCTCCGTTTGCTGCGCGTTGCATTTGTTGGGCGTAAGGTACAGCGACAAGTTTACACTCGACGCCTATTTCTTTTAGTGCCACGGAGTAAATCTCACCCAGCGCGACACTCATTGAATCGGTGCCAAACAATACAAACTCGACTTGTGGCAATTCGTGTTGTGAGTAATAACCTGCATCTTCGAGTATTTGTCGCGCTTGAGTTAAGTCGTCGTGCCACGGATACACTTGGTGCTGCTCGCCAACATTGGGTGGAATGAAGGAAGTGGCGCTAATAAAAGGCAGCCGTTGATAAAGCAGGTCTTGCCATTGCGCACGCGGAAAAGCCAATGCCAAGGCATGACGTAATTGTTTGCGTAATGCGTTCCCGGCATCATCGGCGGGCACGTGGCCTATTTCGCTGTCTTGCATATTGAAGCACAGCATGCTGATATCAGAGCGCGGGTAATCAGAGACCGTCACGCCATCGTCGACCAAGCTTTTCTTCAAGACTCCATTTTCGTCCAGGAATTGCTTAGCACTATTTGCCGATAAAGTAAGGCGGTCGCTTAAACCGCGTTTAAACATTTCGATAGGCGTCTGTGCATCACGCACCACCTGAAATTCTACTCCAGTAGCATTGCCTGGCACATCGCCACGCCAATTTGCGTTACGCGTTAGCAAAACCTTTTGCCCCGGAACGAATTGCTCGAGGTAAAACACCGCACTGCCGACGGGTTGGTCACGCATGCTACGCTGATCGCTCTCAACGGCTTCATGCGGGTAAACCGAAAAGTACGACATCGCCAATCGGTTTAAGAACCACGTGTCTCTGCGTTGCAAACGTACGCGTAAATGAAAATCATCCATCACCTGCAAGCCTTCAATACCATTCTTTACCGCATCGTCAAAGGCTTGTTGTGCGAGCGTGGCGTCTGGATTGGCAGTGGCCTGGTGCAACTCTTTAATACCAACGAAGGTGTCATTGATAGCCCACCAACCATCGCTATTTAGGCGCGCATCAGCTTGCCGCAGCCAACAGAAAAGCACGTCATATGCGTTTAACGCACGCAATCGACCATCGAACAATGCTGGCTCGAATGGATCAAAAAATTGTGCGTCGTGCCTTAATAAGATATCGTACTGAATGCCATCATCTGAAACTTCAACACTAGTCGCCAATAGCGGGCTAACTTGCGCGTCGCTAGTCGCGTAATCATATTCAAACAAGCACTCGAGTATTTGGCGTTGCATCACGGCGTTGACTATATTCTCTGATTTTACGGGGTCAAACGAAGAAGGCTCGGCACCTAGCGTATAGTGCAATAAATAGTCAGCGGGTAGTTTGTCGTTAGTCGAGCACGAAAGTGCAAAGACAAACAAAAGAGCGCGCGCAATTTTTACCATACGATAAGCTCGGCGAGGATACCAATATGGCGATCACCGATGCGTGTGGCAATTAACACACAGCGCTTTTCGCCGTATGCTTTAAGTTGAAACCGTTTGCGAATGGAGGGCTCCGATTCAGAAATGCCACGCTTACGCACTTCGACCACTTGCACTTTTAGGTCGCGCATCAGCTTGCGCATTTTCTTAGGATCGAAGGCGTCGTAGGCAAGTATTTTTAGGCAACTCAAAAAAGGATTTTCAATGGCCTGGTCTCCAGTCAGGTAGGCTATATGTGGATCGATGTTTTTCAGATCTAGTTCGGCAGCGATCTTACCGATTAGTCCCGCACGGAGCAGTGCTTTATTGGGCGTGAAAATGTATTTACCTAACTCATCGGCGGTTTCAGCCTGAGATTGTTCGTCGCCACAATAAGTTTCAGTAGAAGGCAAAAGGGTAGCTCGACGCGCGACACCGCTTGCTAATTTGCCATACCAGAACACCATTTCTTTTGCTTCGCCAAGATAATAAATCACTTCGATTTCATCTGGTTTAGGGAACAGCTCTAGCAAAACATCGATGTCTACAGAAGGAGACAACTTTAAACATGCGCCAGGCCGTCCTTCGATTAATGTGCTAATAACTTCTGGCGATGGCGACCACAGCTCGGGGTTGATGATGCGCTTGCTGCCTTTGCGCCGCGCGGGGTCAAGCATGATAGCGCCGTCAGCAAAATCAGTTTCAGAGCTATCGGCGCAATGAATGGTTAGCTTGTCGGCAACGCCACAGACCTCAGCATTCTTCGCGGCAAAGATGGTGGTTATTTCGCTAATATCGTAAGCCGTAACCTCGATACCCGCTTGCGCTAGAGTGATAGCATCAGACCCGCATCCGCAACATGCGTCGATGACTTTGGTGAAACCGGCATCGGTGAAACGCTGAGCACGATATTTCGCGACCGGTTCGCTTGATGCTTGTTCGAGCAAAGGCCGCGTGAAAAACATATCTTGGCCACGGGAAAACTTGAGGTTGGCGCGGTTGCGCAGTAATCGCAAATCTTGCATCGCACCTCCTACTTTTTTGCCGTGCATGCCGGTGAAGTTTTCTATTATTCGCATCTCGGATTCAGAGGAATTGCGATTCATCTCGAGCGTCATAATTACATCGTCAGAGACGAGTGCATTTGCCGTTTTTACATCGAGACGAGCTGCCATGCCTTTATTTTACCCTTAAAACGCGGTGCCGAGGGTTAAATTGAAGCGACTATCTGTGGTGAGAGATCCCGCAGAAGGGTAGGCATCATAAGCAGTGTTATTGGAAAACTGAAGATACCAATTATTTTCTAGCGTGTATCGCAAGTTAAAATCTTGCCCGTAGGTCTCGATGTCGGTGCTGCTCAAAAATTCCGATGATGAATGAATCGACAGGTTGTCGTTAATAGGCCAGCTGAAATCGATGGCAAAGCGCGTTACCGTTGATTCAGAAAGCGCCGATGCTTTTTCTTCATCGACATAGGCCGCTCCTACCT
>CAWWAN010000011.1:0-18737 GCA_963934925.1 uncultured bacterium
TCTTTAAGACCTACCGTTGGCGATTTACAGGCAAGGCTACACACCAACAACGGCAACAGTAACTGGGAAGCCTCACTGAGTGTGCGTGGTAGACTCATTAATGATTGGCCTATTCTCGAAACGGCCCAGTTAGCGTTTGAGCACGGCTCGGTCAAAGCAGACCTTGTTGCTGCTGGTGATTGGGATGGCGGATACAGTTGGCACCTTGCAAGCGATCTTGCTTTGAAGAACCCGCGAATGGAATCACCTGCACTTAGTTTTGACTCGTCCCACATTAATATTTCTGGATCCTCCGCGACTGGACTGAATATCAGCGCCACCACAGACCTATTAGGCAACACCGTTCAGAGCACTGGGGCTTTAAGCTTTGCCGATCACGAAGGGGTCGATTTGCAGATGGAGCATTCGATTAAAGCGATTGCCGTTGATCAAGACTTGCGACAGTGGTTGGGCAAAATAGAATTAGAGATACCTGCTTTTCTCGACGCCACACAGGCCGCCGGTACCGTGAATGCACAAGTGCTCACAAGCATTCATAACGACAGCTTTGAGTGGGCTGCTGCGATTAAACCCAATGATCTAGATTTGACCTATCAGGGTTTCGCTCCTACAGAGGAGACCTCCTTTTCGTTTCCGTACGCTTCGCAATTAAATAGCGGGTATATAGCAGTCACCGAAGGGGCACTTATTTTTCATACTTTGGGTGAGCATGCTAATGGTTCGGTAAAAATAAACGGGGAAGTCGACTTCCGGCCGCAACTCACGGCTATAGATCTATCAATCGCTATAAACGATTTCGCGCTAGAGCAGGAAGCATACGCTAGCCTAAGTGGTAACCCCGGAATAACCGAACTGATCAGCGACCTCGGCAATCCGCATGGTGGCTTTGCTAACGCACAAGTGCGCTTGTTCACCGAGGGCAAGGACAGCCTAGATTACGCTGTTACTCTAGATATCTTCGACTGTGTTGCTCAGCCGAAATTCTTGCCGATGAACATGCAAGTTGAGAATGCGCATATCGCCATCACTGAGAACACCACTAGTTTTAAAGTGAATGCGACTGCAGCAAAATCAAAGCTAGGCATTAGCGGGAAAACGCATAACTACATCGACGGTAAAAGTGTGCACTTAAGTGTCGGCGCTGACGGCAGCGGATGGCTCCCAAACTCTGCTGAGGCTGCGATTATGTCGAGTAATTTGCCGATTACTGCCGGTTTGGCAAGCTTCCCTATCGGCGGTGACTTCAAATACCGCCTAGAGTTGTTATGGCCGAACATGAATTCAGACCCACAGCTTAACGCTCAACTGTACGCTGCTGGCGTAACTGTTAATTGGCCACAGCTTGGCATTTCATTGGACAGCATGACTACGAATAATGCGCAGTTGTACGCTGCTGGCGAAAAATTCAACTTCCACTTTGGTGGAATCGAAACGAATGTCAATGACGGAGTAATTCGTGGATACGGGAATCTATCTCACGACTCCACACGCAACTATGCCACCATGAACCTGGAACAATTGTCGCTCAAGGACTTAATCCTTGGTAGCCAACAATTCGCTAAGCAGAAAACCTGGGGCGAAGATCTAGATTGGAATGATGGGAATTCCTATACAGTTAATGGTTTGGTAAATTTAAAGCATCATCAAATACAATCCGATTGGCTCAAACTGTCGTCAAAGGATTCTACGCTAAGGGTTTACAATCTCGACGGCAAAAGACTTGACGGTCTCCTTCATCTCGAAGCCGACCTTGAATCACAGCGTGGCATCGCATTAACTCCTAAGCTCCAAGCACTTGCAGGTTCCAAGCTTGCGACTACTTTACAAGAGCTCGGTGTCAAGGGAAGACTTAAAGCTGAAAGCCTTCACGCCAGCGTTAAGTTGCATGACAACGGCCCCATGCATGCCGATTTCACAGGAGGCCTTGAAATATCTGATTTACAGGTTAGTGAAGGCATTCCACTCAATAACGGGCATGTGGTGCTCGACATCACCGAAGCCTCATGGGATTCAGCGGAGGACTTCTCAGCGACGATGTCCATTACGAGTGGCAAGGCCGAGTTGGGGCGACTGAAGGTGCACAACATTCGAACGACAAAAGAATCCAGCACCGAAGTGGATGGCGAGGTAGTCGTTAACGAAAAAGGAGTCCTAATCATTAACGCAGAGGGGATTCGCGTTAACGGGCTTGAGGCAGATTTACTCGGCGGTGGGGTCACTGAGGCTTCGTTCGCCTTTTTCTCAGAGAGTCGCCCGCCTTACGCAATCGAATTAGGGCTCGAGAACATCGACCTCGGACAGATGCGCAATGAACTCGATATTAGCGGTGCACTTTCCGGTAGATTGGGAGGTGACATAAGCATCAAGAGCACAAGCACTTCACCGATTGATTTCGAGGGTGAGGTCAACTTATCGGTGGAAGATGCGATGCTCGGCTCGGTCCCTGTTTTGAAAAGCATCTGGCAAGTTGCGGGTTTTCCAGCACCGGCCATTGACAATGGAGATCTCGAATTGACGCTCAACGGAAAAGGCAAGATGACCGTCAACAGGATATCGCTAGATGGCACTGCTTTTGAGTTCATTGGCGAAGGCACCGCGACCATGGACAGCATGGTAAATCTAAAAATTACGATGCGCACTTTGAGTTTAATCACGCGTTTACCTGTGATAAAGGACATACTCGACTTCTTCATTGAACAACAGGTGTATGGGCCTATTGAAGACTTGAAAATTCGTCACCGCAGCTGGTCTAAAATAATTGAGTGGATAACTGATGATGAAGCTTTTGTCCCTCCAGCATTTCCACTTTGGGTGCCAACTCCTGATCCACCTGAATGGAACACCTCACCAATAATTCCTGTACAATAAGCGCATGCTTCACGCCGTAATCATGGCAGGCGGTTCTGGCACTCGTTTCTGGCCAGAAAGTCGCACTGCACGACCTAAACAGTTGTTGCCCATCATGGGCGGTAAAGCCATGCTCGCAGAGACTGTTGCGCGCCTTGACCCACTTATTCCTGCTGAACGTATTTGGGTGGTTACCAATGCCGCTCAAGTAGATGGCATTCGCGCTTGCTGCCCAGAATTACCCGATAGCAATATCTTGGTTGAGCCTTGCGCACGCAACACCTCCGCATGTGTTGGATTGGCTGCCGCAGTCATCCATGCGGCTGACGAAAATGCGACAATAACAGTGTTACCAGCAGACCACGTCATCGGACCGCGCGATGAATTTCAACGCAGCCTACAGGCCGGCGCTGAAGTGGCTGAAGCTGGTGCAAACTTTGTCACTTACGGCATCGTGCCCGACTACCCTGCCACGGGTTATGGTTACATTCAGCGCGCCGACAAACACTCTGACCCTCACGGCGTAGAGTGTTTCAACGTCGACTCCTTCAAAGAAAAACCAGATCAATCAACCGCCGAAAAGTTTCTAGAAAGCGGCGAGTACCTCTGGAATTCCGGCATCTTCGTATGGACCGCATCGACTATTTTAGAAGCTATTGCCGAACACATGCCCGATCTTGATTCAGGGCTGCAGAAAATTGCTGCGACGGTTGGTAGCTCTGCATACCAGAGCACAGTCGATGCTATTTACCCATCATTGCCAGCCGAGCCCGTTGACATCGGCATCATGGAGAAAGTAGACAGTGTTCAAGTTTTATCTGCTCCATACAACTGGAGTGACGTTGGCTCATGGAAGGCCTTGTACGACGAGGTAGAGCACGATGACGACGGCAATGCTTTGGTATTCTCCGAAGGCGGCAAGCTGCTTACACACGACGCAAAAGGCATTTTAGCGTACTCCTCGTCAAAACAGTGTATTGCTGTTTTAGGCCTTGATGATATTGTTGTTGTTCACACTAAAGACGCCATTTTAATTGCCCCGCGCGATCGAAGCGAAGAAGTCAAAAAGTTTGTGGAACAACTTCAAGCTGAAGAGCGCACCGACTTACTGTAAAAAAAGTGATTGGACGCACGCTTGCTATTGACTACGGGCTTAAACGCACCGGGCTGGCTTCATGTGATCCGATGGGTATTACTGCGCAGCCATTGCCCGCAATTGTTAGTTCAAATTTAGAAACAACTATTGCAGACATTCTTGAGCATGTAAAAGAACGACAAATTGTACGCTTATTGATTGGGATGCCCTACTTGCCGGATGGGGGCGAAGGCGAGCAAGCGCAGAGTGTGCGCCTGTTTATAGACGCTTGCCGCAAAGCTTTACCCGAGGGCTTTGATATCCAACACCAAGACGAACGGCACACTACTAAAGAAGCACACACGCTCTTGAGGGAGACAGGCTTGAAGGGCAAAAAGAAGAAGGCTGTCCTCGATTCGACTGCTGCTGTGGTTATCTTGAGAGAATTCTTAGCGGCCCATTGCTAGTTGGTGTAAAATAAGCGCGAGTACTGCTGGGATGACCGCGGGTGATTTACTTCGGTAAGCCACATGAGGAAAGTCCGGGCTCCACAGGGTGTGATGGTGGCTAACGGCCACCAAAGGAAACTTTAGGGAAAGTGCAACAGAAAATAAACCGCCTAAGTCGCAAGACCGGTAAGGTTGAAATGGTGAGGTAAGAGCTCACCGCGCGGCTGGCGACAGTCGTGGCAGTGTAAACCCCATCAGGAGAAAGTTCGCATAGGAAGGGTAGGCGTGACCCGCGCTGTTGAACCTTCGGGTAGAACGTTTGAGGCCTGCGGCAACGTAGGTCCTAGATAAATGGTTGTCACCTTTCGAGGTACAAAATCCGGCTTACAAGGCAGTGCTCACTTACCACCACAATATGTGGTGTTGTCTATATAGACAAACTTATCAACAAACACACAATATCTAGTATTTAGTATTGCCAAATGGTAGGAATCGTTCATAATCGTCGCCATGGAGTTTGTCTGGGTCGTTCCGCGTAGTGCTCTTTTTCCAGAGGCTACACCAAATGGTTTTCTCGCTCTCGAAGCTGATCAGCTCGAGTCGAGGTTCCTCGGTCCTGCACGCAATGAGGGTTTCTTCATCGAGCGCAGATATGCCGAGACTCATCCAGAATTCAAGCAACCTATACCTTATGTTGCGATCTGCCAAGAAGACAAAGTTTTGTGCCTGACTCGTTTATCGACTCAAGGTGAAAAACGTCTGCACGGCAAAAAGAGTATCGGCGTTGGTGGCCACATCAATCCGTGCGATCAAAGCGATGGCGACATTTTTGCAAATGCCTGTCACCGCGAATTACACGAAGAACTCATCCTTCCTAGCGATGCTGCTCTTCTCCTGACTCCAGTAGGCATTATTAACGACGACACCTCCGCTGTCGGCGCAGTTCATCTCGGACTGGTATATAGCCTCGATGCTTCACAGCTTGATGTTTCGATTCGCGAAACAGATGCTATGGCTGGCGAATTTCAAGCGCTGCCCGATTTACGTTCCCTCGCGTCTTCGCCCGAGTCTTCCTTTGAGACTTGGTCTTCTTTTTTGTTAACGTCTGGTGTTCTCGAACTCCAAACTTCCTAAGAGCCCGCAAAATATAATCCCCCTATGGTCAAACCTGTAAATTGCAATGACTTGCCAAGCCGTGAAGAGTTGGTCAATCTCATCAAATCTGGTACTACTCTCCCTCAAGTACGCCTAGTTTTTAAAGACGGACGCCGCGAACTCGGCGCCATCACATTCTTCGAGAGACAAGAAAAAGGTCGACTCATTGACGTCGATCGCGAATACGCTCTCGACTTCAAACTCTCCGAATTGGAAACAATCGAATACTAATATGGTCCAACGCGTACCTGACGAAAATCTCCCTATAGAGGGCTCCATCCTTGCTAATCTTGTGAGGGCATCAAAGTCCGATAAAGTGATTTTATCATTCATCGATGGCCGAGCACTTACTGGCGGTTTATTGGTCAACCCAATCCAACGCACGGGTCTACTTTATAACCTAGCCGAAGAAATTCGCATTGACTGGCGCCTCGAAGAAATCGCGGGTGTCGAAATAGTCGCCTAATATAGACACACGCTGTCTTCACGCGCCCAAGCATAGAGCTTAATGCCTACTGCTTGGGCGCTCTCTATTGCCAGGCTAGTGGGCATGCCAACGGCACAAATAGCGCTGATGTTTGCGCGAGCTGTTTTCTGGATCATATCGAAGGAAACCCTGCCGCTAAGCAGCAAAACAAGTGGCTGACTTATAGGGTAATTGCCCAGAAGCAGTTGCTGCCCGATCACTTTATCGGCAGCATTATGCCGGCCAACATCCTCGGCGATATCGAGTATTTGCTTGGTGTTAATATCGTACAAAGCGACGGCGTGGGTGGCTGCCGTTGCGGCAAATAATGTTTGCTGCTGGCGCATTTGCTGCATGGCTGACAATAATTCATCGACCTCAATTTCATCAATGGCCGGCACTGACGTTGAATGGAGCTCTTTTTGTAGTTCTTCAATTGAGCGTGATCCGCATATACCACAAGACGAACTCGTCACTATTGTACGGCGCTTGGATAAATCAAAATCGCAGCCATCAGCCAGTGCAAGATTAACCGTGTTCTCGGTGTCGCACTTTTTGAAGGCAGCAATTTCATCTACACCATCAATCACCGCCTCGGCAGCCAAAAAACCAGCGGCTAAGTCATTCTCGCGACCGGGAGTTCGCATCAATATCGCGAAGTGAATACCGTTTACCTTAATGGCCAAAGGTTCTTCGATAGCGATATGGTCATCAACGCGCAGCTGCGGATGCCCGGACTGCATACGTATCTTCGAGGTGAGTCGCTCTGATGACATCTAGATAGTGTAAAAAAAACCGACCGCGCAGAACGCGGTCGGTTGATTAAGTTTTTAAGCCTAACGCAAGAATGTTGCGTAATCAGCCTCGTCGAAACCTAAGATTGCTTTTTCGTTGCGCGCTAAAAGTGGGCGACGAATCATATCTGGGTTTGAGCGAAGTAAATCAACAACTTCTTTCTTAGTGTTGAAAGTAGCCTCGGCAATACCATGCTCTTTGTAGCCTTTAGACTTAGTGTTGAATGCAGACTTTGGGTCGTTAGCATCTACTGCTTTTTCGAGCAGCTTTTTCGCGGGTGGGCTGACCAAGATATCTAGCTCTTCGAAGTCTATTTTCTTCTTCTTGAGGTACTTAGTAGCTTTCTGACAAACTTTGCAGCTTGGTTTAATGTAGAGTTTAACCATCAGTTATTCTTTGTTTTGAGTATAAAAAGCACGAAGAATGCCTTCTACGGTCGTTTATTTTAACAAAAAAGCCTGATTTGCGCAAGTGGCCGTTTAGTCCGCGGTATCTTCGTCAAGATCAGGCAGAAAATCTCTAATCAATTTGACAAGACTGGCCGCGTAAACTGAGCGTATGACGTGGGTTATGCCAAGTGCCTTGGCGCTTACGATGATATCCTCGCGATCAAAAGCGCAATATGCAATGTAGGGCACGTCTACCAACTCAGGTGTAGCGCGAATTGCTGCCAGCACGGACAAGCCACTAAAGTTCTCATCTTCTAGGTCTACCACAATACCAATAGGTTGTGCGGCAACCAGCTCGTCGAGGAGCGTATCTGAAAGCTCAAACGCTATTGGGTTTATGGCCAATGCGGTAATTGCGTCGAATGTGCGTTTACGGAAAAAGTCTTCTCCGACCAATACAGCTACATTCAACTTAATGTTTTCTAAGGAATCGTCAGTCATCTCAACAATTTATCTATCTGACCCTACAATCGGCTATCATGTAACCCAACTAGCCCTCTTTCTACTAATAATTTTGACCTCAACCGATTCCTTACCTCCTGTCCAGCATTTCATCAACGGAAAATGGACGTCATCTTGCTCTGAAAGACTAATAGACTGCATAAACCCGGCAAATGAAGATGTTTTTGCGCAAATACCTGCTGGAGACGAAAAGGATGTAAATTCTGCCGTTTCGGCAGCGAGCGAAGCCTTTTCTAATCCTAAATGGGTAAATATGGTTCCAGCGAAACGCGCAAAGATACTTTGGCGCTTCGCCGAGTTGATTGACGAGAATCGCGCCAAATTGGCAGATTGCGAGATTTTAGATGCTGGAAAAACCACATTTGATACCACCAAGATAGAAATACCTATCGTCTCCGAGATTTTCCGTTATTACGCGGGCTGGGTCACAAAAATGAATGGCGAGGTGATTGATTTACCGGGCAACAATATGGGCCTAAATATGCGCGTTCCAGTTGGCGTGTGTGCCTTTATTACCCCATGGAACTTCCCGCTGCTGATGGCCGCCTGGAAGATCGCTCCTGCTCTGGCCTGTGGCAATACTGTAGTGCTGAAGCCGAGCGAGTTTACCTCTCACACGTCTTTGTGGCTGGCGCAACTTGGCAGTGAAGCTGGGCTGCCTGATGGGGTTTTAAACGTCGTTACTGGCACTGGCCCTGAAGTTGGCATGGCATTGGTCAAGCATCCTAACGTGGATAAGATCTCGTTCACAGGCAGCACACGGGTAGGCAAACTCATTCAGCACGAATGTGCGGATAGCCTCAAGAGAGTCACTCTCGAACTTGGGGGTAAATCACCCAACATCATTTTCGCCGACGCCAATCTAAAAGCTGCGGTGCGCGGTGCAGCATCGGGTATTTTTTACAACAAAGGCGAAGTCTGCGCAGCGGGTTCACGCGTGTTGGTGCAGCGTGAAATCTACGACGCCTTCGTTGAAGGATTGGCAGCCATGGCCCGCAAGACAACTGTCGGGCCTCCTACAGCGGAAGGCACGCGCATGGGGCCGGTATGTAACGCAGCACAATACGAAAAAGTTTTGGCGGCCATCGAGCAAGCTAAATCGGATGGCGCGCGTTTAGTAGCGGGCGGCAATTCCTTACGTGATGAAGTTGGCGGCGGCAAAGGTTATTACATTGAAGCGACTGTGTTTGCTGATGTAGACCCTGATTCTGCCTTGGCACAAGAAGAGGTGTTTGGCCCAGTGGTTGCAGTTATTCCGTTCGACGATGAAGCACATGCTTTAGAAATTGCGCATAACTCACGCTATGGCTTAGCAGCTGGCGTTTTCACGCGTGACATTGGGCGTGCTCTGAATTTTGCTAAGCAATTACGCGCGGGCACGGTTTGGGTAAACACTTATAACATGTATGATCCGAGCATGTCCTTCGGTGGCTTCGGCGAATCAGGCTACGGACGCGAGCTTGGCACCCATGCTTTAGATACTTATACTGAGAGCAAGTCCATTTGGCTTAACCTCGATTGATGATCATTGCTTCGTGCCTCATTGCGATTATTGCTTGCGCTACCAGCCAGCCGCAATTAGGCATGGAGCAATTTGAAAATATATCTAAGCAGGCTGCCACTATCTTAAAAGAGCATGGCAGCGGTACTATCGATGCAAAGTTTAAAATCGCTTTTAGTGATGGCCATGTAATCGTTAAGCGCGCCGACTCGGCGACGGCAAAGTTTTACTTTAGCGATAGCTCGTGGCACACTAAATATAAAATAGTAGGTGTGTCAAAAACCGAAACGGGTTATGCAACAAAGGTAATCATGCTTAGCCACACTGAAAATGGCGAGGGGCATTTGCAACAAAATGCAAACTTGCTAGTTACTTTCACAGCTGCTCCTTCATTAGCTATTCATGCGGTGGCTGTGCTCGACTGCGAACAACTCACTAGTCCCGAGGCTATCTTTAAAGATGTTTCGAAGCACAGTTTGAAGTTTGTGAATTACGACGAGATGCTGGCTCCAAGTCTAAACTACTGGCAAAAGCATATCTCTGCAACCTTAGGCCTATCCACAAAATCGCATCAAGGCATCTCGCTGGCTGACGTCAACAACGATGGGCTTGACGATATTTATTTGCCGCAACCCACCGGCTTACCCAACACCTTACTAACGCAAGTTACCCCAGGGATATTTGAAGATCACTCGGTCAAGTCGCAACTCGACTTCTTAGAGTCCTCCCGCAGCGCTTTATTCGTCGATTTTGACAATGACGGAGATTTAGATTTAGCGACTACATTTCCAGGGCTAGTCGCACTATTCGCAAATGACGGGCACGGCGCATTCCATGTCGCTAGCATGATTGATGCACCAGAAGTGACTTCGCTCGCCGCTGCGGACTATGACAACGATGGCTTGGTCGACTTGTACGCTTGTCGTTACCTAAACCCATACGAAAACCAAGCCGTTCCACAGCCTTACCACGACGCCAATAATGGTCTTGAGAATATCATGCTACGCAACCGCGGTGAATTGCAATTCGAAGACGTTACCGGCGAAGTCGGACTCGATCAGAATAATAAACGCTTTAGTTTTGCTGCGTCCTTCGAAGATTACGACAACGATGGCGATCAAGATTTATATGTCGCTAACGACTACGGACGTAACAATCTGTTCCGCAACGACAATGGCAGTTTTACTGATGTAGCAGCAAGCGCTGGTGTTGAGGACATCTCTGCAGGTATGGCAGTAAGTTGGGGCGACTACGACAACGACGGGCATATCGACCTCTACGTTAGCAACATGTATTCAAGCGCCGGTCAGCGTATTACTTATCAGCGTAATTTCATGGCCGAGGCCAGTGAAGATACGCGCCGGCAAATGCAACGGCATGCCGGAGGCAACACTCTGTTCAAAAACATGGGAGACGGTACCTTTCAAGATGTATCGCAAACCAGCAATACCAATATGGGTCGCTGGGCATGGGGCTCTATTTTCTTTGATTACAACAACGATTCCCAGCTTGACATTTTCGTACCAAATGGCTTTACCACCAACGACAATGACGACGTGGATGGTGACGACTTGTGAAGTTTTTTCTGGCGGCAGGTCGTGTCGCTCTCACCAGAAACCGAAACAAATGATTCGGACTACAAGGATGGTTGGCGGGCAATCAATAAGTTAATCAGCCAAGGGAAATCCTGGAGCGGCAACGAAGCCAACTGTATGTTCATCAATTTGGGCAAGGGCGAATTCGCCGATGGCTCAGCAGTCAGTGGTTTAAACTTCGAAGATGACGGACGTAGTGCTGTTGCTCACGACTTAGACCTTGACGGCAATTTAGATTTACTCATTACTAATCGCACCGCGCCAAGATTGCGCGTGATGCGTAACCAAGCTCAAACGAGCAATAGCTTTGTTCAGCTAAAACTTGTAGGTGCTGTAAACCCTGACGCAATAGGTGCTCGCGTTGAAGTTCACCTTGATGACGAGCAGCAAACCGTGTTGGCACAGACACGACGTGCTGGCAGTGGTTACCTGGCGCAAGCATCGGCCTGGTTACATTTCGGATTGAGCGACAAGGATGTGTCACAAGTAATTGTTAAATGGCCGAATGGCAAAGTGGACTATTACGATGGCGTCCGCAAGGGCCAACGTTATGTCATCACCCAAGGCGTAATAGATGCTGCAGTACATCAATCAACAGCCACATCGATTGAGAGCGAAAGAGTCGAAGGCGCCCTATCACCAGTGACACCTTTCTCGCGTATCGTGCTGCCTAATCCAATACCGATGCCACAGCTTAAGATTGATGCTCCTGGAAATGAGGAAGCGACGCTGTTCGGCGCGGGTACTACTGCGGCCATGGCAAGTGATACATCTAAGGCCTTGTTTATTAATCTATGGTCAGAAACATGTGCGCCTTGCATCGTAGAACTAGCGGCAATCACCGAAAACAAAGCGCGTTTTCTAGAAGCTAATGTCATTCCGGTTGCTTTAAATGTCACATCAAGCCAAAAGCCAAACCATTGGCCAGCTCCGCACGCGCAAGCTTCTGCGCAGTGCATTAACGTGCTCGACATTATTCAGCGGACTTTAACGAAACGCGATATTGCCTTGCCTACACCGTCCTCATTCTTAGTTGATGCGCGTGGCAATTTGGTAGCGTTTTACTTAGGCGCGGTTGACATTGAAATCATTATCAAAGACTTTGAATTGCTAAAGATGAATGACGCCCAACGGCTAGAGGCCTCGGTTCCGTTTGGTGGACGCTGGCTGACTCAAGCACCTGCTCCAAGTTTATTGTCACTTGAATACGCATTCACTAAAAACGAAATGCATGAAACAGCCCGCGAGTTTCAGGTCGGATATATTTACGTGCAAATGGCGCGTGGCTACGTCACGACGCAGCGATTTGAACTAGCCTTAGAGTATTTCGATCTTGCTGCCAAAGAAGGTCCCTATTTCTTTGAGGCTTATTCAGGACGTGGCTACGTCAAGCAACTTAGCGGCGACATCAGCGGCGCCATTGCTGACTACACGACAGCGCTTGTGTTGCGCCCTGACGATAAAGCCGTCAAGGCGAATTTAATAGCGGCCAAAGCTGAGCTTACGGACTAGCGCTGGAAGTCAAGCGGTGGCATTTCTGGGATAATTCCCATCTTGTGCGCTTTCTCTAAAAACAGTTTTACTGCCAGGCGACCATCGTCGCCATAATCTAAGGTACGTTCGTTAACGTACATGCCGATAAATTCGTCGGCTTGTTCAACGCTCAAGTCACGGCCCCACTGCAGTGCGTATTCGACGGCTTCGACGCGGTTTTCGAGACCATAACGAATGCTATCTTGAAGCAACTGCGAAACGCGCGGTATTAAATCACCCAAGTCGCGGCGCACAGTGTTACCACCAAGAGGTAACGGCAAGCCATCGTTTTCGGTTTGCCACCATTCACCCAAATCGCGTAATAACACCAAGCCTTGATCTTGAAAAGTAAGTTGCCCTTCGTGAATCAACACGCCGGCATCGTAGTCTCCTCTTTCAACCGCATCAGGGATTTGATCAAACTCGACCAAACCGTAATCGTATTCGCCAATGTACATTTGCGTGGCCAAGTGCGCGGATGTCCACTCGCCAGGTATTGCTATGCGCTTACCTTTGCCCTTTTGCAAATCTTCGATTTTCATTTCTTCACGAGCAACAATGCGCGGGCCATAGCCTTCACCCATCGATGCACCATGGTTAAGCAAGCAGTATTTATCGGCAACAAAAGCGTATCCGTGAATAGAAACCGCTGTGATTTCATATTCACCGTGCACTGCGCGCTTGTTAAGTGTTTCGATGTCTTCGAGTTTATGCTCGAACTCGAGTTCGCCCACATCGAGCTTGTCAGCAGCCAACGCATAATGCATAAAGGCGTCATCTGGATCTGGGCTATGCCCAAGTTGAAGTAATCTACGGTCTGTTGCTTCCATGTTGGCGGCAATTCTAACAGCGCGACGATAAAATATAACCCATTCACAGTAATGAGTGCACATCAAGTAATTATCATCGGCGCCGGAATCGCGGGCGCATCCACCGCTTGGGCATTGCGCCAGGCCGGCGTGAGCGATATCTTGATTCTAGAGCAAGGCGCACAAGCGGGCATGCACTCCACTTCTCGCAACGCCGCCATTTTACGTACTGCCATCGAGCAACCTGCGTTGCAGCGCATAGCGAGAGAATCTGCCGAGTTTTACCGGCGCGCCCCCGCCTCATTTGCCGAGCAACCACTCATCGATGCCGTCGGTTTATTTGTCACCGCCGACAAGCACAGTAATGCGCAAAACGGCATGTCATCCGCAGCCAATAGTTCTGTAGCTGAAATTCGCGCACACTACCCCGATTTTCTCGATGCTGATGTCGATGTTTGGCATTTCTCCGATGAAGGCACTCTTGATATTCACGGTTTATTACAGGCCTTTCTAAAAGGGCAAACGGTGCGTACTCATTGCAAAGTGGATGAAATCATTTACAACAATGAAAGCGCGTGTGGCGTTCGTTGTGGCGATGAAATCATTAACGCGCAACAAGTCGTCGTCGCGAATGGCGGATGGGCGAATCACCTTTGCAGCGACACTGGCCTTAACCAGCCATTTAGCCCGCGCCGCAGACACTTGATGGTAAGTAGCCCTCTCGAGCATATTGGTCAGCAGCTACCCGTAGTGTGGTGCACGGGCGATAATGAATTTTACTTTCGCCCGGAAAGCGGTGGCTTGCTAATCTCGGCTTGCGATCACGAATTAGTAGACCCGCGTTACGGCGAAAACATCGACCCTAACATTATCGAATATATAGCCGCTAAAACGGACCACTGGCTACCCGGACTCAGCGATATCCAACTCCGGCACCTCTGGTCTGGGTTACGCACTTTCAGCCCTGACCACAATTTTATTGTTGGGCCAGATCCGCATAAAGGCAATTTGTTCTGGGCAACTGGCTTAGCAGGACACGGCATGACTACCGCTTACTCAGTCGGCCAAATACTAAGCGCTTGGATGTGTGATAAAAAATGCACACATCCAAGCGCTAATGATTTGCTACCGCAGCGACTAGTCGATGTCCCACGTCTCGCCGGAATCTAACAGCGATTCGAGAGTACCTTCACCAAGGTTTTCGGTGGCTGCCGCAACCTGCTTGTGAATATCCTCTTCGAGGACCGGACGCTCGATAGCTTTAAAAATACCCATCGGCACCGGAATATCTTCGAGCTCGCTTCCTTGGCAAATACGCATAGCATCTGCACTGGTCGCTTCGCTGGCATTCCAGCTAGAAGCTTCAGAGGCTTTACATACTTCGAGGCTATTGCCAGAAAAGCGTACACCTTTATCGAGCTCTTTACCATAAACCATCGGCTGGCCGTCACGCAAATCGACTTGGCGGTCGTCCCGGATGGAACGTTCAACGATATGGTCAAACACCTTGTCATTGAAAATGACACAGTTCTGTAATATTTCAACAAAAGCAAAGCCCTTATGCGCGTGAGCCGCAGCAAATATTTCTTTCATATGCTTGGGCTGAGTGTCGGCGGTGCGCGCTACAAAGGACGCATTGGCCCCGAGCGCAACGGCAATCGGGTTGAATGGCTGGTCAAGCGAACCGTATGGCGATGATCCCGTGACCTTACCCGGCGAAGTAGTCGGCGAATACTGCCCTTTTGTTAAACCATAAATGCGGTTATTAAACAACAGAACCTTGATGTTTAAGTTGCGGCGCATCGCGTGAATCAAATGATTACCACCAATCGACAAAGCATCTCCGTCGCCAGTGATCACCCAGACATCGAGTTCGGGATTAGCAATTTTTACTCCGGAAGCAACAGCTGGCGCACGACCATGAATGGTATGAAAACCATAAGTATTCATGTAGTACGGGAACCGGCTTGAACAACCGATGCCAGAAATGACCGCGAAATTCTCTTTCGCAACACCAAGCCCAGCAAAAACTTGTTGCACACTGGCAAGAATGGCATAGTCACCACATCCGGGGCACCAACGTACTTCTTGATCCGAAACGAAGTCCTTTTTCTTGTATTCAGTTACTGTTGACATGATTAATTAATCGTTGAGGATGTCTTGGAAGAGGCCAAACAATTCAGCTCCGCCATATGGCTTACCTTGAATCTTTGGCAATGAGATGGTGTCGACCAAGTATTCGGCACGGATAATGCGGTTGAGTTGCCCGCGGTTGAGTTCGGGAATGACGACCTTGTCAAACTTCTTCATAATATCTTGAAGGTCGAGAGGTAGCGGCCACATATTGCGTAAGTGCACCTGCGAAACGCTTTGACCATTGGTATGGCAACGCTCAACAGCACCACGAATGGCGCCGTAAGTAGACCCCCAGCCAAGCACCAAGACATCGCCGTTATCTTCTCCGAATATTTCAAGCGGCGCGTAACTTTTTGCGACACCATTTACTTTTTGCTCGCGCAGTAAGGTCATACGCTCGTGGTTCTCCGCATCGTACGAGACGTTGCCGGAATTCTCTTCTTTCTCAAGGCCACCTACACGATGCTCAAGACCAGGCGTGCCTGGTTTAATCCATGGACGGGCCAAGGTTTCAGGATCGCGTTCGAATGGTTGACGCGTGTCCCCCTCTTGAGAAAATTGGTGAGGAATTTTCGGTAAGCTAGAAGCATCAGGTACCAAGAACGGTTCGGCACCGTTGCCGATATAGCCATCGGACAACAAAATCACTGGTGTCATGTAGGTCACTGCAATACGTACTGCTTCAATCGCGGCCTCAAAACAATCGCCTGGTGAAGAGCAAGACACCACTGGTAATGGCGTTTCGCCGTTACGACCGAAAATAGCTTGGTTCAAGTCAGCCTGTTCAGTCTTGGTTGGCATACCTGTGGACGGCCCCGCGCGTTGTACGTCGACCACGATAAGTGGCTGCTCAATCATTACAGAAAGGCCAAGTGCCTCGCCTTTCAATGCAAGACCCGGACCGGAAGTACCGGTTGCGCCAAGCGTGCCAGCCCAGCTCGCACCAATTGCCGAACACACCGCAGCAATTTCGTCTTCGGCCTGAAAGGTCGTTACACCGTAATTTTTATAACCGGCCAAAGTATGCAATACATCGGATGCCGGAGTAATGGGGTAAGAACCGTAAAACAGCTTTAAGCCGGCCAACTTTACGCCAGCCACTAAGCCCATGGCCAATGCGGCATTGCCGCCCATATTGCGGTATTTGCCTGGAGTGAGTGGAGCGGAGCCCACCTCGTACTTCACTCCGAAAAACTCGGAGTTTTCAGCGATTAATGCACCAGCATGCAACGCTTTGAGGTTGGCGTCAAGAACTTCTGGCTTGTTAGCGAACTTAGCTTCGAGCCATTTCTCAGTCGTCTCAAACGGACGCGCATAAGCATAATAAAGCATGCCCAAAGCCAACAAGTTTTTACTACGCAGGGCCTGCTTATTCGTCAAGCCACAATCCGCTACAGCATCGAGTGTCGACTGATTCAAGTCAATCGCAATATAGTTATATTTGTCCTTAAGAGTCTCGTCGTCGAGAGGGTTCGAATCGTAATGGGCCTTAGCTAAATCACGCGCACCGAAGTTGCCGGTGTTAACGATCAAAGTACCACCCTCTTTAAGGTCAGCTAAATTAACTTTTAGCGCTGCGGGATTCATTGCAACCAGCACATCTGGCTGATCACCAGGAGTATGAATATCGTCCGATGAAAAGCGCACTTGAAAACCAGATACTCCGGAAAGCGTACCGATGGGAGCGCGAATTTCGGCCGGGTAGTCAGGAAATGTTGCGATATCGTTACCCAACAACGCAGAAGTGTTCGTGAATTGATTACCAGTGAGTTGCATACCATCGCCAGAATCTCCGGCGAAGCGAATTACAACGTCATCAACCTGTTGCAGTGGGATTTCTTTTGTAGATGCCATCTTGCTGTGAATTTTTGTCCGCGGCGTCACGCGAATTACGTGCGCAATATTCTAACGCTATCTCTCGCGCAAGAACGAACTCCATGCGCAATATAGCGCCCGTTCCGCTTTTTCTATTGAACCCTAAAAGCCGACCATTGCAGCGCCGCATCACACGTGCCACCGAATGTAGGCCAAGGCCGCGAACCTTACCTTCATCGCCTTTCGACGACTTAAAAGGTTCTGTCAAATCCGAAAGGTGGCCCTCTGGCAGGCCAGGCCCATTATCGACCACTTCGATCCACGGGCCATCAGAAGTTTCACCCCAACGAATCATCAAATGAGGGTTATCCCTGCCATCCATCGCCTCAAAGGCATTCCACATCAAATTAAGCAGGGCCCGTTGCAAATCAGTGCGATTAGCATTCACCTCTAATGCGCCATTACCTTCGATTTCCACCTCAATGGCGAAGGCCACGCGCGCAGAGAATATTTCTGCGGCTTCGCGAACGGCCTCGTTGATCGACAGCGGCACCAGCACTGGAGGGCGCCCATCCGCAAGCGCGAGCATCTCCTCGCACAAAGTGATGGCATGGGACGCTGATAGTCGAATCGACTCTAGCGAGGTTTCGAGCTGGTGAATCGGTGCTGGCTGCTCGCCGGCAAGGTACAGCAACTGTAAATCGGCGTGACCAATGACGGTACCCAACAAATTTTTAATATCGTGCGTAGCAAGAGTTGCTTCAGCCGGCTCTGTTGATTGAGAGACGGAGACATTAGAATCAGAGTTGGGAGGGGTGGTGTTCACGGCCTTCAACCCAAATCATTACCGATGGACTTCCGACATTCAAGACGTTTCGCCTCAGAACAAGCAAAAAATGTGTGTGGCGACCTTTATCCTGGGCCAATTTTAATGCCACGTGGTTTGTTGCGCGCCCTCGACCCGATTATTGCCGTCGCCCTGGGGCCGGCCAATAGTCCCACCGCTGAGTTCCACGACTCCTTCGAACAGATGCTGCGCGGGCGGCCTGATGGACCGTTGCTCCTGGCATTATGGGCATCGACTACTTCAGGTGAAATACCGCATGCTGATTTACGCAAGATTTTAAAGTACTTCCCAGATCAGCTCCCGGAGCGACCCATCAACCGCGGTGAGCTATTGGCCTTTCTACATCCACGCGTTTCGATAATAGCGTGCTGTACTTTGTCGCTCGCGGAACGCCGCGACGCCGATGCCTTGCCAGCTGCCGAACGGTTGGGCTTGGGTTTGGTCATCACCAAATTGTTGATTGATTTACCACAGCACCTCGCCACAGGTAAACTTTATTTCCCGCAGAGCGCTTTGCAACAAGCAAATCTCAAAGAAGAAGATCTCTTTAATATGGTGCGCACGCCCAAGATCGATCAGTTCCTAGCGACACAATGCGATTGGGCGCTGGCGCTAATCGAAGAAGGATTACCCGCCTGCGATAAAGTGGGCGCACGATTGCGCCGTGGCTTGCTTGCAGCAGCACTACGTGCACAAATGATTTTGCGCCGCGTGCGTAATCCGCAGAATGATATCTTTAGACGACCGCCACGGTTATCAGCGCATGAAAGGTGGCGCTGTGCAATGAAGGCGTGGCGCCCATA
>CAWWAN010000012.1:0-18270 GCA_963934925.1 uncultured bacterium
TGCAGAAGATGGGCGCAAAAATAAAGGTAGAAGAAGGAGAAGAAGAAGAAGAAGGAGAAGCCGAGGTGGTGGAAATAGAAATAAAGACCACTTTTGACATAACTAGCCTGGAGCTACTTCCAGAGAACGAGCATGTCTTAGTTGTCAACAACGAAGGCGTGGCTATTGCTGCCTTTGAAATAACCACACCGGTTAAGTTAATAAGCGAAAAGAGCGCGGCACATGGTTTCGAGTTTAATGAGAAGAAGTCAGAGCTCGACATTAATCTCAGCGTTACGGGTTCACGCAGCAAAGTTTATTGGTTTAGGTTCTCTATAGACCCAGTTAATACCAACGGTAAAAGCCTGTCGGATATGAAGTACTGGCTGAAGGCTGCTTACCTCAACAGATAAACAGCTGTTCGTACTAGAGGTTGCGTAAGTTAGCCTCGACTGTTTTGCGCTCGGCTTGCAATTCTTGCATACGCTGACGTTCGCCCTCGACAATCTCGGGACCTGCGTTAGCCACGAATTTGTCATTTGACAACTTCTTTTCAAGACCGACTAAGCCGCCTTTTATTTTCGACAACTTTTTCTCGAGATTCTCACGCAGCTTAGAAGTATCGGCATCAATTGGCATCGGCAAGAAAATCGCGCCGCCGGCAAAGACATCTGTACCGGTTGCAACAGGTGTAGCTTCACTGATCGACTTGATATCTAGGCCACCCACATGCGCAGCAAAGGCTACGATGCTTTCTTGATCCGCGAACAATTTGAGATCCGTAGCGTCATCACAATGAATGGTGCACTCTGGATTTTCGCTAGCAGGTATCTCGAGTAAGGCGCGAACATTGCGAATAGCACGCACGGCATCACGTAATTTATCAAACTGTTGCTCGATATTGGAGTCTTGTGCAGCTTTGTTAGCAATTGGCCACTCGCTACCCATTAGCAAGCCACGGTCTTCACGTAAATCTTCGGGCAACTCTGCCCATAACTTCTCGGTAAGGAATGGTGTGAACGGGTGCAGCAACTTTAGAAGGTCAGCTAGCACTTCGCCGAGAGTGACTTTAGCGGCTTGAGCGTCTGCCAACATTTCAGCAGTAGCATCTTCATCCTCGATAGCCCACAAACGGCGCTTGGAAAGTTCTACATACCAATCACAAAAATCATCGTTAGTAAAACGGTATAGCGCTTGCGCAGCGTCGTGAAAATCATAGTTGTCTAGAGCTGCAGAAACGGTAACGTTCAAGTTCGACAATCGCGACTTGATCCATTTATCTTCAAAGCGGAAAGATGTCGCCGCTGGACGAGTGACATTTCCCTGAAGATGCGTTATCACATACTGGGAGACATTAAAAATTTTATTACAAAAACGTTGCCCCAATTCAAAGCGGTTGTCTGCAAGCTTCACGTCTTGGCCATCGCGAGTCATGATCATCAAGGAATAGCGCACTGCATCGGCGCCATATTTGCTAATCATCTCAACGGGATCAATACCGTTGCCAGCCGATTTCGACATACGGCGCCCTTGGCCATCAAGAACGGTGGCGTGGATGTAGCAAGTCGAAAAAGGGCAGCGGTCGGCCTCTGGCATATCATCAAGAAATGCGTAACCTGCCATAACCATGCGTGCTACCCAAAGGTAGATGATGTCGCGACCTGTCGATAAAAACTGAGTGGGGTAGAAACGATTTAGATCTTTATTAGATTCGGAATCGGGCCAGCCCAAGGTAGCAAATGGCCATAGCCAGGAAGACGCCCATGTATCCAGTACATCTTCATCTTGACGAACAATGGGCTTTAACGTTTCTGGATGCAAGGATCCGATCTCTACGTCTTCAATCGACGCTAAAGGTACGCCATCTTCGTCGTACCAAACAGGAATGCGATGGCCCCACCACAGCTGACGCGAGATACACCAATCATGAACGTTCTCTAACCAGTCGAGATAAACTTTCTTCCAGCGCGCTGGCTTGAAATTGAGGCTACCGTTGTTGACAGCATCAATTGCCGGCTGCGCCATTTCACCCATGCGTACAAACCACTGTTCAGAGACCAAAGGTTCAATAACAGACTTCGAACGATCAGAGATAGTCACATTGTGCGTGATGTCTTCTACACCTACAAACAAACCAAGTGCCTCGAAGGCAGCGATAATATCTTCGCGCGCTTGCTCGCGAGGAAGACCTGCGAATTTACCACACGCTTCGTTCATAGTGCCGTCGCCGTTGAGAAGGTTCATCACCTGCATGCCGTGACGACGTCCGCGATCATAGTCTGCCTGATCATGACCCGGCGTAACTTTTACAGCACCAGTACCATAGTCGGCTTCGACAGACTCGTCGGCGACAATCGGAATTAAACGCTCGGTTAACGGCAAGGCAATTTGCTTGCCAACCATGTGCGCGTAACGCATATCGTCAGGATGCACTGCGACGCCCATATCACCCAACATCGTTTCGGGGCGCGTAGTCGCGACCTCAATGTATTCATCTGAATCTGCTAGAGGGTAACGTAAAGTGTAAATCTGGCCCTTACGCGTGACGTATTCTATTTCGTCATCAGAAACAGCTGTCTCTAATTTGCAATCCCAATTCACCAAGCGGCTACCGCGGTAAACCAGTTTCTTCTCCCACATTTTCACAAAAGCGGTACGTACCGCCAATGACATCTCTGGGTCCAAGGTGAATTTAGTACGCGCCCAATCACAGCTCGCGCCAATTTTTTGCAACTGTTTGAGAATGACATCGCCATGATGTTCGCGCCACTTCCATACTTCCTCAAGAAAAGCTTCACGACCCATCTCGACACGCTTTAAACTCTGTTCGCGATAAAGTTTCTTCTCGACCACAGCCTGTGTGGCAATGCCAGCATGGTCGGTTCCAGGCACCCACAAGGCATCATAGCCCGTCATACGGCGGTGACGAATCACCACATCCTGTAAGGTGTTATTCAAAGCGTGACCCATATGCAAAACACCAGTAACGTTTGGCGGAGGAATCATCACTGTAAAGGTCGGGCGCAAGCCATCTACTGGTGGCGAAAATAAGCCACTCTCTTGCCAACTTTGATAAATAGAGTCTTCGAACGCGCTCGGGGTATAACGTGCTCTAGTAGAAGGGTCTTGTTGCTCGGTCATGATCGGGGGAGTTTGCTTGAAGAGTGCAGTCTTAACAATGCAGCCCACAAGGATGGCGGCCGATACCCCAACTGTTGCTGGGCGCGCGCGCTAGTTAATGCCAGTCGCGGGCTACGGCGTGGACCTTGAAAGTCGGCTATCGATGATTCACGAAAGTCGGCTGCCACATTTGCTGCCTTACAAATCAACTGACCTAACTCGTAGCGAGTAACGACATCAGCGCCTGCAAGATGAAACACTCCCTGCATTTTACGCTCGCCGAGCATATTAATCATCGGCCAAATCTCATCAGCTGCAACCGGAGCGCGCCACTCATCGACAAACAAGGATGGCTGGAGATTGTCCGCCAATGCACGTAATAAGGAAAAATCGGCGCCACCACCCTGCCCGTCACGTCCAGCCCCGAGTAGCAGCGGTAGGCGCACTACCACTCCACCACTGTTCAAGACGATGTCCTCGGCGGCAGCCTTAGATTGTCCGTAAGCTGTAAACGCCGACGGCGTGCTACCTTCGGCATACGAAGCTGCACTACCATCGAACACTTGTTCCGTTGAAATATAGATTAAATGCGCACCGTGTCCCTGGGCTGCATCTGCGATTTCCTGGGTACTATCGACATTGATGCGCTGACACAATAGCGGTTCGGCGGCACACTGCTGAGCATTCGAGATGCAAGCTGCATGGACAATGGTTTGTGGATGCAGCCTATGGATTAGCTCGGAGACAGCGCCGACATCTGTCAGATCTAGTCGGTGGTGCTGCGCTAGGAAGTGGCGATAAGAATTACGCGAGAGATAATGCGAATTCCGCGGCAAAGCATGCTGGCTAAAACCGCATCCTAGAACTCCGCCTACCCCGGAAAATAAGGTCGGTGCTACACTCTGTACGCTAGACATTGCCACAGGCTACCACGCTAGCAGCATCTCATGAACATCGAAATCATTGCAAACCCAAATTCGGGTAGAGGTCGTGGCACCGAGCGCGCGCAACGTATCGCTGAATTGTGCAGCACACGTGGGCATGAGGTTGGCATCCACTTTAGTCGCAGCCGTGAGGATGTTTCCGACTGGGCTAAACAAAGTGCAAAAACTGCCGAGCGCATAGTGATTGTCGGAGGAGATGGTACTGTTAACGCAGCTGTTGATGGATTCAAATCTGCGCCGCCACCGATTGCTATTTCACCGTTGGGCACCGCAAATGTTCTGGCGCATGTCTTGAAAATTTCGAAGCGCCCAGCGGATACGGTGACCTTGCTCGAGCGCGGTGTTACGCAAATGATTGATGCGCCTACGGTCAATTTGCAGCGCGACGAAAAGACTGTTACGCAGCGAGCTTTTTTGTGCATCGGCTTTGGATTCGACGGCGAGATCATACGCATCATGGATGAACACCGCAACGGGCCCATTCACATGGCGCAATACATCAAGCCACTGGGTTTGGCATTAAAGAATTGGAAGCCCAGCCAGCAAATGGTCATCGCTGATGGTAAAGAAATCGGCGAGTTCGCCTATGGCATTGTGTCAGGCGTAAATATTTATGGCAGTCCGATCTTGCGCTTAGGGAACAGTACGCTTGACGACCAACTATGGGAGTTGTTTCTCTTTAAAGACATCAATTTACTTAGTGGTGGGCTATTTGCCTTAGCAGCGGCTAGTGGACAATTGCGAAAGCATCCCCACGTAACTCACCTAACTGCGAAGCATGTTATCATCAAGGGTAACGAGCCTGCTCCAGTGCAGATTGACGGCGACTTTGCTGGCTACTCTCCTGTAGAATTAGACTTCGACGAATCTCAAATACCTGTTTTAATCACGACATGAGTCTCTCACCCACCCTGCTTAAGCTCGACGAGCGCCCCATACTCTTAGCTGGCCCTTGCGCCATCGAAGGTCCGCAGACTATCGACATTGCCCACCAAATCGCCGATGAAATTGGCGACCTCGGGTTCAACTGGGTATTCAAAGCTTCATTCGACAAGGCCAATCGTACTTCCAGCGACGCCGACCGCGGTGTCGGCCTTGAACAAGGATTAGACATTCTTGCAGAGATTCGCGAAAAACTGCAGGTACCCATTGTTACTGATATTCACCTGCCTGAACATTGTCAGAAAGTGGCCAAGGTTGCCGACGTCTTACAGATTCCTGCATTCTTGTGTCGCCAAACGGACCTGCTAACCGCTGCTGCCAATACAGGTAGATTTGTAAATATCAAAAAAGGTCAATTCTTAGCGCCGTCGGCAATGCGTCACGCAGCGGCAAAGGTCGAAGCCTGCAATAACGATAATATCATGCTCACAGAAAGAGGGACTTTCTTCGGCTATGGCGGCCTTGTAGTCGATTTTGCGAGCATGCCCGACTTCCGCTACAAAGATTACCCGTTAATCTTTGACGCCACGCATTCCGTACAGCAGCCTGCCTCAGAGGGAGACCGTACGGGCGGCGATTGGCAACGCGCGCCCATTTTATTACGCGCGGCAGCAGCAGCCGGCTACAACGGGTTTTTTGTTGAAACACATCCGCGCCCACTTGAATCACCATCGGATGGCAAAAATATGATCCCGCTAGAGAATCTAAAGCAAATACTTAGCGAAACGCTAAGCTTCTACAATTTAGCTAAATCCGTTCTTCGAATCTAACGCGCAAACGCTCGGTGATACGACCGAGAATTTTCGAGACACGCGATTGCGACAGGCTATACAGCTCGCCGATTTCTTTAAGCGAGTAGTTCATGAAAAAGCGCAGATATAAAATCTCGCGATCTTCAGGGTTTAGAGACTGCGAAATCATTTCGAGCATCTCGCTAGCATGAATGTTCGATTCCGGAGATTCCTCGCGCGGGTCTTCGTAAAAATCGAGCGTGCCATTGGACTCGCTCTCATCCGTTGAGACTTTACTACCCGCCAGCACTGGCGCATCGCGCCCCCCACCATACTTCTGGTGATACTCTTCAAGGTCAACACCAATCGCTGCGGCTATTTCTGGCTCGCTAGGCTCACGCTCTAATTCAGAGCGTAACTCTTGAACCACTTGCTTAAGGCGGTTGAGGCGCGTACGCATCGGGCGTGGCACCCAGTCGTGTCGACGCAACTCGTCAATGATCGCCCCGCGCACTCGGTAGTTACAAAAAGCCTCGAACGGCACCCCACGGGATGGGTCGAATTTCTGGACGGCTTGAATTAAGCCTACATCCCCAGCAGATTCCAGGTCACCGTATTCGACACTACGCGGCAACTTTGATTTTAAGCGGCGCGCGACCATGTTCGCGAACGGTCGGTAATATTCAATTAAAGCATTACGCGCTTCAATTCTTTCATCATCGCGGTACTCACTCCACAACCTACTCAAGGTTGGGTTTTCTTCTTTCTCGACGATTACTTTTTTTACCATTTAATAAATAACGCCGCACCACTGCGGGTGCTCCACGTCTCTGTCATACATAGAGTGCGCTTTGAGAAGCGACTATTCAAGGTAAAACTAACTAAAAAATATTAGTCTTAATAGCTTGTTGCAAAATGTTTTGTTCCGCTGCACGCATATTTTCGATGTCTCGTGGCTGATGGTCGTCAAAACCGAGTAAATGCAGTGTTCCGTGCACCACATACAGCAACAACTCGTGAACAGGGCCATGAGAAAACTCTGGCGCGCGGCGCAATGCCATTTCAACATTAACCAATAATTCTCCGCAGCAGTCGTCGTCGTGGTACGGGAACGCCATTACATCAGTTGCGCTAGGGTCGTTCAAAAATGTCTGATGAGCAGCGCAATGTTCTTTTTCATTCATCAAGCACAACTCGACAGAAGTTTGTTGCGGCGCGTACTCAGAGAAACACAGGTTAATAATGTCACTGAACTGCTGATCGTTGCAGCTAGCCAATTCGGCGATTTCGCTTAGTTCTATTTGTTGGCTAACAATAACCGCAACCTGAGAATCAGCTCTCATAAGCTCGCACAATTCTTGCTACTAAACTAGAACGCTGAACATCTTGAGCAGCGAACTCGACAGCGCCGACACCTTCGATACTGCCAAGACGCCGGATGGCATCTTTCAGCCCGGACTTAGAGCCTGGCAAATCGGTTTGCGAAACGTCGCCAGTAACTACAGCTTTGGTGCGTTCACCTAAACGCGTCAAAAACATTTTCATTTGCACACGAGTTGCGTTTTGCGCTTCGTCAAGAATCACGAATGAGTCATTAAAGGTTCGGCCACGCATAAAGGCTAATGGCGCTACTTCAATAATATCTAACTCGCGCATTCTACGCGTAGCCGCTGGACTCATTAAGTCATTCAGCGCATCAAATAACGGGCGTAAATACGGATCAATTTTATCTTCTAAGTCGCCAGGCAAAAAACCCAAATGCTCGCCAGCTTCAACAGCTGGGCGGGTTAGCACCAGCCGCTTAGAGCTACCTTCGCGTAAGGAGCGCACTGCTGCAGCAACAGCGAGGTAAGTTTTACCGGTACCCGCTGGCCCCGAGGAAAACACCAAATCTTTAGTGCGCAACAAGTCTAAATAGCGTTGCTGTGCTTCGGTCCGAGCTGTCGGCCATTTACCACTCGCGCGAACACCACCACGCTGATCACTTTTTTGATGACCATCAACACCTTTTTTAGATACAGCAACTTTAACATCCATATCTTCGTCAAAAAGCATGGCCTCTATCTCGCTGGATTCAAGCTCACGGCCACTACGCAGTAACTCAAGAATTTGGTCGACACGGACATGCACAATGTCGATTTCTTCTTGCGGCCCCTTAAGGCGCAAAGTCCCGCCTCGCGAGGACATCCGTACCTGGTGGCGGCGAGCTACTTGTTTGACATAGCGATCGTGCGGACCGAATAGTGATTGCTCTTCCTCGAGCGACATCAAAGGGATGCGGTGCTCCATCAGCTCACCTTACCCATCAGCAACAAGAAAAAGTACAGGCTGGGTGCGGCAATTAAAAACGAATCAACCATGTCAAAAGTGCCACCAAAGGCAGGCAGTACACTTCCGGAGTCTTTACTGCTACAGCCACGCTTCAACAGGCTTTCCGTGAGGTCGCCAAATTGTGCACCTACGTTGGTGATGATGACTGCACCTAACCACAACTCGGTTGCTGGCATTACCACGAAGGCGTTGCTTGCGACTAAGTAGCCACCGATGCTAGCACCAATGATTGATGCGATTGCGCCTTCCCATGATTTATTAGGACTCACTTTAGCACTTAGCCGGTGCTTACCGATTGCAGAGCCAACAAAGTAAGCCGATGAGTCTCCAGCTTTACAACCGACGATTAGCATGACCATCCATGCCCAGCCATCCCCTTCAATTTGTCGCAACAACATCGCGTAGCTAAGCAACACGGGAACAATTAGCACTGGCAGAAGAGTGGCAGAGATACGGTTGGTAGCGCCTTCGACATCGCAACTCAACACTTCGTAAATCAGGTATAAAACAATACTGCCGCACAGCAATTCGAATCGACAATCAGGCGCGAGCCAAGCTGCTCCGAGAGCGACGGCACCTATAAAAGCTCCCCACCATTTACGGACAGGGCTTGAGCCAGAAGACATCATCGCATACAACTCTTGTTGGGCCGCTAAAGCGAGTACCGTAAAAATAATCGCGGCTGCCGCAGAAAAATAATCGCGGTCAACAATGAGCAAGCCAATAATCGCTGCAACCAAAATGCTGCCTAGGCTTAAACGCTGTTTCAGATCCTTAATCATTCTCTACCACTTTACCGAATTTACGCAGCCTCTGCGAGTAGTTAAGCACAGCTTCTCCTAAATCGCCTCTCCTAAATTCTGGCCACAGCTTCTCTACGAAGTAAAACTCAGCGTATGAAGCTTGCCACAACAAAAAGTTGCTTAGCCGGTGCTCATTGGCGGTGCGAATCACTAAATCGGGATCTGGCATTTGCGAGTCGTACAAATTGTTTTGGATCAATTCAGGAGTAACATCATCGATAGCCAATTCGCCCACGCTAACTTTTTGGCATACTTGCTTTACCGCAGTGGCTATTTCTTGACGCCCGCCATATGACAAGGCAAGCCGCAAAGTCATTGTAGTGCAATGTGCGGTATCGACCTCGACCTGACGCAAGACAGACAATACCTCATCCGGCAAATCTTCAAGTTGACCCAAGCCTTGCAAACGCACGCCGTTTTCCAACAAAGTGCTCTTTTCGCCGAGCAAAAAACTTTTTAAGTACTTCATTAAGCCCGTAACTTCGAGCCGTGGGCGCGACCAATTCTCCGTTGAAAAAGCATATAGCGTCAAGTTGGCGATGCCCCATTCGGCACATGCCTCAACAACATCGCGTACCGAATCGACACCTGCTTGATGCCCTCTCAAGCGTTGCCAGCCTTGTGATTTCGCCCAGCGCCCGTTGCCATCCATAATAATTGCTACATGGCGCGGCATGGCGCAGTCTGGGCGGTCTCCGCTAGGCATTCACGACCTCAGAGATCTCGCACTCAAAAGACTGCGAGCGTCCTGGGCCGACAGAAAGGCTGACAACAGGCACTCCCATCTGCTTTTGCATGAAACGCACATAGTTGATGCAATTCTCAGGCAAGTCGGCAAGCGAAGTTGCCGCGGTCAAATCCTCAGCCCACCCAGGGAAGGACTTATAAATGGGTACAACACCATCAAGGTTCGCGCCATCTGCAGGGTACTCCGTTACAGCTGTTCCATCAGCGAGGTTGTAAGCCACGCAGACCTTAAGTTCGTCAAAACCAGACAGTATGTCTAGCTTTGTCACAAACACGCCGTCGAGCCCATTAAACTCGCACGCGTAGCGCGCTTGCACGGCATCGAACCATCCACATCGACGTGGACGCCCTGTGGTTGCCCCAAATTCTCCGCCAGCCGCACGTAGGTCTTCGCCCATTTTGTCGTGTAGCTCTGACGGGAAGGGACCTTCGCCAACGCGAGTACAGTAAGCCTTAGTTACTGCCAATGCGCGGTCTACCTTATTTGCTGGGAACCCCGTACCACCGGCAATACCAGCGATGCCTGTCCATGACGAGGTCACGAATGGATACGTTCCGGCATCGAGGTCGAGCATTGCACCTTGAGCACCTTCGAACAATACATTTTTACCCGCAGCATAGGCCTCGCGAACCAGCTTACCGCCATCGACAATGATGTCGCGCAATGCGTCAGCCTGCTTAATAGTTGTTTCGAACAAGTCCTCGTGCGAATCTGGCTCGACACCATAAACCTCACGCATCACGGCATCTTTTTCTGCAAGTGCTGCATTCAGGCGCTCTTTGAAGTAATCAGCATCAAGCACGTCTATTAAACGGATGCCAGTACGCGCAACTTTGTCGGCATAGGCTGGACCAATGCCACGCCCAGTAGTGCCAATACGGCCGGAGCCACGCCATTTCTCAACCATGCCATCTAGCTTGCAGTGATACGGAAAGATAAGCTGCGCCCGTCCGTCAATGCGCAGTCGTTCAAGCACCGGCACACCACGCGCGGTCAAACCTTCAATCTCTTCATGCAAGGCAGCAAGATTTACAACCAAGCCACGACCAATTAAGTTGATCTTGTTGTCGTGTAGAATTCCGCCTGGAATAAGGTGTAAAACATATTTCTCAGCACCAACATAAACAGTGTGTCCGGCATTATTACCACCAGCGTAGCGGACGACCATATCTGCATTAGCAGTTAGGCTATCGATGATTTTTCCTTTTCCTTCGTCTCCCCATTGGAGACCAATTACAGCTGTTGACGACATTAGTGTGTTGGGGTTTGAGTCGACGATATTGTCGTATTTTCAACCCCTTGACGCAATACACTAAATCAATTTACTCATATTCTTGAGCTTCGAAGGAGGGCAAGTCGCGCTGAAAATCAGGGATACGCCACCGCGTGTAGGGAACCGTGTGCCAATCTCGCAAATACACAATCTTGGTACCGTCTTCAGCTGGTGCGCGCCAGATAACAGCCTTAAGTCGCAGCACAGCACCTGGAGGTTCGTCGTAGTATGATTCTTGCTCGAAGCCCTCCAGGGAGGAACGCCGCACGTAAATGTAAATACTGAAAATCTCCGACTCGACTCCGAGCAATTCTTGAATTTCGTCCTCGGTTTCTGGTTCGAGTTCTTCTGAGTCAAAGCCCGGGACTTTTTCGAGGTCGGCCAATGTTTCAAAGAACTGCTTTGGCTCGTCTTCGTTGACACCAAAGATAGACTCACGCAATTCAATGTCTTCCAGCTCTTCCGAGTCGCCTTCTTGATTATCTTCCCGCTCGGCAAGCGCTTCCTCATCGACTTCATTGCGCCATTCGAGAATTGCTTCGGTCTTAACTGGGGGTAACTCGTAGCTTGGAAATAGTCCTTCGACCACCGCCCGCGGTGCAGTATTAATGTTAATTTTGGTTCCGGTGACAGAGGATAAATCCAATACGCCCTTCATACCCCCTTCGCCATCAATGACGTTGCCAGCATTGTTGGTCACTTCTTCTTCAGAGCCACCAGCTGCGGCGTCGTCAGACAAAGCATCATCCACTTGCTCTTCATCTATTTCTTCACCTCCATCAAGGGTAGTCTCTCCGGCAGTGGTGAATTTAGGCAAGGTATAGATCGTAAATACCGATTCAATGCCAGGAGCGATTCTGTCATCGTTACGAACCTGATCGTAGAACAACGCAGGAGTAATACCTTCGATGAGCATCAACTCTTCCAAAGAGTTCAGCAAGAGTGTTTCGTGTTCTTCTTCATCGAAAGAAAGGCGTGGCGGTTGCGGCCAATCGAGAGATCGCGAATCAGGGTTCATCCACGAAATAATTTCATCAACAATCATCCTCGCATCAGATTCCGACAAATCATCATCGAAGTCATCGCGCAACGCATCTAGAATTCTTATCGTACGTTCGATAGCTTCATCGCGCTTTTCGACATCTTTCTCCGTCAACATTACCAGGCTATATTTCGCATTTTCGTCATCGACAAACGTAGTCATTTCAAAATCGCCCAGCTGCATGCGCATAGGCCTCGCCCATGCATCTTCGAAAGAATCGACTTGAACTTCTTCCTCGGCCTCCTCCTGCTCGCCACCACCTTCCGCCTCGTCACCGTCTGCACTAGCACCGAAGCCACTACCGCCAGCCATGCCACCCAATCCTTCTGGCATCGACATCGCGCCACCTGATAACGCAGACGAGAAACCACCTTGCGATGCTTCGCCACTCGCGTCATCGCGAATAAGCCCAATTAGCTCCTGCGCCGACGTACGGCCCACTAGATTCATTTGGAGCTCAGACGCGCGATTATTAGAGGCTTGATACAAAACCTCTGCGCCAATTGACAATTGCGTAATCAGTGCAATGACTATGAACAGCGTAAACAGCGTCATAATCAACACAACGCCGTGCTGCGACTTCCGCAAAGCTGAGCATTGAAGTTTCATGCTAATTAGGACGTGCGATTAGCCGAAACAATTGCACTACTCTTCGAGATTTTCTTCGGCGAATGGATCGAAGTAATCACCAAACGGCTCAATACTTGGACGCCTTTTCAGAACCGGCCTAATAACAAACGACACGCTTGTTTCTTCCTCTGATGATTCTTTAGAGGAGAACAACCACCCTAATATCGGGATATCACCCAGGAATGGAACTTTGTTTTCGTTAAGTTTCTCTGACTTGAGCTTGAGTCCACCGATTACTACATACTGACCATTTCGAACATAAATATTAGCATCTGCCGTACGCTTATTAAGTGTAGGAATACTAATTGGATTATTTTGCCCGTCAGAACCCACAAAGAAGTCGCGCCCGAGTCGGCTTACCTGCACAGAAATAACCATATGAATAGTGTCGGCGCCCACCAGCACCGGAGTTACTGTCAAAGTTACGCCAGCCTCTTTAGTGCCGATGGAATAAGCATTCGTTCCGGTAAGACTGACTGTAGTAACATTCAGATAAGGGATCTCTTCAATCGAAGAAACAGACGCTGTAACCCCTGATCGAGTAACAATACGTGGCTGCGACAGAATGTCTACGAAGCCTTCTTGTTGCAACACTTGAACAATGCCTCCAAGGTTAAATGACGAGTCAAACAAGCTAACCTCGCTCGCCATGCCTAATCCGCCGCCAGATAGCGAAGGGTTAGATGACGTACCAAAATTAACACCTATAGTCTTAAGAAAAGTTTGGGCCTGGTTGTCAGCGAACAACGGGTCAGCAGATTGCACGAAACCACGCTCGTTATCTATAGCCGTAGATGTTTCAAACACCTCCGCTTGAATTTCTATTTGCGGTGATGAATTGAACCAATAATCAATCGCTGAAAAGATACCGCGTAATTCATCTTCGTTGCCACGCGCACGCAAGATATCGTTTACTTCAGTGAATTTGGCGCTAACGTCTTTTACAGTATTAGGCCCGGAATAGACCAAACCCTGCTTCGAATGTAACTCAACAGAAGCGGTTGCGCCCTCACCTTTAATATATGGGCAACTATCGCCAATACGTGCAATTACATTTTCACCCGAGTTAAGCGGCACGGTGATTAACACAGAGTATGTACTATCCTCATGCTCGGTCATGCGCATATAAGGGTACTCTTCCTGAAATGACATAGGCGCTTCGACCACCGGTATGTCTGAGAATTCAATTTGCTCTTCGCTATCGACGACAGCGTCATCGTCAAACATTGGCAAGCCACAACTTGCAATCAAAGAAAAAGCCACTAGCCCATAGACTAGTGACATCGATTTATTCAATCGATTAGATAGCAGAGATGATGGCAGCTGTTGCATCGGTGACATTAGAGTAACCTGATATACCGCCCTGTTCTACAATTAAAACGTAACTAGAAGCATTCGCCACCTTTTTCAAAGCTGCCTTGTAAGACGCTGTAGCCTGGCGAATTAACTTGTTGTAACGGGCAGTGCCCTTCGTAATTCCTTCTTTTTTGATGATTTTGCCCGCAGGTGTGGCGTTATATACATCTGTTGAGCGCACAGTAGCAACCATTGCGCTGCCAGCTGGGTCGAATGAAGACGCATTCCCATGACGTACTTTCGAGCGATCTAACCGGACTTCAGCATCTGCCATTACAGCATCAAATGCCGAAAAGTCGGCCGAAGCCACCAAGTATATTGGTGAAGCAAGCAAAGCGAGTGTTATGAAGATGGTTCTCATGATGTTATTTCCTCTATTGTAAGTATTTACGGCACCAAACACAGGTTGGTTGCTACTTTTTTAGTGTTTTTTTTCGCAGAATCCTCATTTTGTGCTCCTATTAGCGGATTTGGCACTAGATATAGGATTAAATAAAAAAAAGTGGTGCAGAATTTGATTTCTACACCACTAAATTCGACTAATTATTCAATTAGTCGCGACGGCCACGTCCGCCACCACCTCGGCTATCGCGACTATCGCGACGCGGAGCGCGTGGGCGTGGTTTGGCTGCCTCTTCTAGAGCTGCAGCGACGTCTTCTTCGGATTCGAGCATCGCAACGCGACGGCTGAGGCGAACTTTGCCAGAGCGCTCGTCGACATTGAGTACGATCACGGTAATCTCATCACCCTCTTTGCAGACATCAGCAACGTCTTCGACGCGACCTTCTTCTAGCTCAGAGATGTGACACATACCTTCTTGACCGCCACCTAGCTCGACGAAACAGCCGAAGTCTTTAACGCCAGTAACTTTGCCAGTGAAACGCTCGCCGGCAACGATCACTCGAGTTTGAGCTGCTATCTTTTCGATACATGCTTCGACATTTGTAACTGGGTTACCAGAAACCTGAATATTGCCGTCATCGTCAAGGACGCTAACGTTAACACCGAATGTCTCTTGCAGGTCTTTGATGTTTGCGCCCTTAGGCCCAATCAAGAAACCAATCTTGTCTGCAGGAATCTTAATGCTCTTGTTAACAGGAGCGTAAGGAGAAACTTCTTCACAAGGAGCAGCAAGAACTTCGTTCATCTTGTCCAAGATGTGCAAGCGACCTACTTTAGCTTGGTCAATAGCCTCATCGAGGATTTTAGCAGCTAGTCCTTTAACTTTAATGTCCATTTGCAAAGCTGTGATACCGTTTTCAGTACCCGTAACTTTGAAGTCCATGTCGCCATGGTGATCTTCTGAACCTAGGATGTCAGACAAAATAGCGTATTCGCCAGATTCTTCGTCCATGATAAGTCCCATCGCAATACCAGCTACAGGAGCCTTCATTGGCACGCCTGCATCAAGCATAGATAAAGTACCACCACAAACAGAAGCCATTGAAGACGAACCGTTTGACTCGGTAATATCTGAAACGATACGAATGGTGTAGGGGAAGTCGCTGTAGTCAGGCAACATTGGCTCAAGCGCGCGCTCTGCCAAACAACCGTGACCCAACTCGCGGCGTGAAGTACCACGCAACATTTTGGCTTCGCCAGTACAGAATGGAGGGAAGTTATAGTGCAAGAAGAATTTACTCTTTGCACGCTCTGCTTGCAGACCATCTAGGAACATCTCGTCATCGGTAGAACCGAGAGTTGATGTAACAATGGCTTGAGTCTCGCCACGCGTGAACAAGGCAGAACCGTGAACACGTGGTAGCAAACGAGTTTCGATGTCGATTGCACGGATAGTCTTAGTATCGCGACCATCTACACGACGACCCTTAAGAGTCATATCGCGCTCGACAGCGTTAACCGCAGACTTAGCCGCTTTCTTAACCGCTTTTTGTTCAGCAACGTCTTCGTCGCTATCGCCGGCTGGAGCCATTTCGGCAATAACCTGGGCTACGAACTCGTCGGCAGCGTCGTAACGCTCGAACTTACCATCGGTAGAAAGAACTTTCTCGATTGCATCTTGAGTGTACTTTTCCATAATCGCGTCGTGAAGTGAAGAATCTTTTTCTCCGACGACAGGTACGATTTTTTCAACGCCAACTTTCTCGCGTAATTCTTCGAGCATAGAGCAAAGGTCTTTGATGACTTCGTGGCCAGCAGCAAGAGCTGTTGAAACCTCTGAGTCTGGCAATTCTTTTGCACCTGCCTCAACCATGCACACTGAACCAGCATTACCTGACATAGTCAGATCTAGCAAGTTGTTGTCCATTGCAATCACTGAGTGTGTTGGGTTAATGATGACGTTGCCATCGACATAACCTAGACGTACAGCAGACATTGCACCCTCGAAAGGGATCTTAGAGATATGGATAGCAGCCATGCCGCCAACCATATGTAAAATTTCTGGCTCGTTCTCTTGGTCGTATGAAAGCACAGATGACATTACTTGAACTTCGTTCATGTAGCCATCAGCAAACATCGGACGCACAGAGCGATCGAGCAAACGCATAGCTAGTACTTCTTTAGTAGAAGGTCGTGCTTCGCGCTTGAAGAAACCGCCAGGAATTTTACCTGCGGAATATGTTTTCTCACGGTAATCTACTGTGAGAGGGAAAAAGCCCATGTCTTTAGGGCCACCGTCTACGACTGTAGACATTACAACTGTTTCGCCGTAGCTAACTACGACACAAGCCGAAGCTTGCTTGGCGATCCAGCCTGTTTCTATAGTGAGCGTACGCCCACCGATTTCGCGTGACACTGAGGTCACATTTTTGTTTTTTGAGATTGTCATTCCGCTTTCCGCTTAATGTTATTGTTTATTATTTATTGTGTGAATTATCCGCGAATGCCGAGCTTCTCGATTAATACGTGGTGACGATGTGAGTCTTTCTTGCGTAGGTAACCTAGCAATTTACGACGCTTGGCAACTTTGCCCATCATCCCTCGACGTGATGAAGTGTCCTTCTTATGAGACTTCAAGTGCTCAGTCAATTGACGGATATCTTCTGTCAGAAGAGCTACTTGTACTTCGGGAGAACCGGTGTCACCCTCTTTAAGGGCGAATACGCTAATAATTTCTTGTGTTTGTTCGTTTGTGAGTGGCATAATCTTGTCCTTTGTGAAGCCATTCGTTATAGACGGAATTGTCTATTACGCCAGAAATCTAGGCAGAGGCCCCGGACTTAAGGTCGCGCAGAGTATAGCGTTGTGCCACGAAATAAGTCGTGGCTCATCCCATATATTAAAAACTTACTAATTCTCCACTAAACGCCGATTTGGCCCAACTAATGCGATCTCGCCTGACTGCGTCGAAGAAAAAGCCTATTTCGCTGAATCCAATCCCCATTTCGTAGGCAGCTGCGGATGAAAACCATTTGACACTAGGGCTAGTTGACAGCGGAATACTAGCTGTAATATCACCTGGGTCATCCAGTAAAGAAGGTAGTACGACTGCCCCCCCTCCTGAGGCAGAACCCATCACAATTAAATTCCAGATCCCTGCTCCTGCACTATTATCAACTATTGTCATTTCATACATGCCTCCGCTAGCCGCCAATGTTTCATCGTAGTTAGCAGTGAATGGGTAAGCTCCTGTAAATGAATTAACGCTAGGCACACCCGGCATCGTAATGGCAACAACACCTACGGGCGTTTGCGCTTTAGCTTCTGGCTCCATAGCAGATGCCTGATTACCAGCGGAATCTAAGGCGTAGATATTAATGATAAGGTTATCGCCTGGAGATGCACCCTCCTGCTGCGCCTGATTAAACAAATTTATTTCTAATTCTACGCCACCGCTCGCACCGTTAACAACACCTGCACCAACCACAACGTGCCCCTTTAATCCCGGTATAACCGTGGAGACAGAAGACCCGCTGTCGACAGGCGTACCCATACCGAATAATGCAGCAGGAGTCACCGACAGGTCATAAATATAATCCGTTGTTCCAGCGACAGTATTCGATGATTCAGACATTTCTATAACAGGCACAACTGCTGAAGAAGTAGAAGGTGCGACTAGCACATGTTCATCTAGACCAACAAATCGAAATAAACGGGGTGCTGAACTAAGAGCACCGACCTCGTGAAAAGAGGCGAACCATCCTGGCTGATTAGGCTGACTAAGTACCGAGTCTCCGAACAGCTCATCTAGGTCATAGTCTTGCACCATGAATTCATCGGCATTGCCATCGACCGTAGCCAAAGTGTTTGAGCTAATCTGACTAATACCTGAATTAAGGTTACCAATCTGCGGTGATACTGAGATCGGGCCCGATGTTTCTGCAGTTAAAGGCAAAGAGATCACACTCGCATTAATACCAATAATCGTGGTCGCTTGCCATCCAAAGCGTTGGATAGTCACTGTTTGA
>CAWWAN010000013.1:0-17960 GCA_963934925.1 uncultured bacterium
ATTCTGAAGCCACCATCGATGAAGCCGAATAAAAAGGAATCAATGCATAGGACTGCGGAAACGAAACGTGCGCCAAAATCTCTTCAATGCGATCGGTAGGGACCGGAACTTCATTGAGGTATTCAGCAATGCCAGTTGCAGCCGATGGATGCCAGATGATGTCTTCTTCAGGATTCGGCACGTGAATTTGAATGACCCCATTTGCTCCGGCACCACCACGACCAAACGCATAAGTACCTGTGCCACCAGCATTGGATGGATTACTCCATTCGCCACCACAGTGGCCGCGACGTCCGCCAAAGGCTTGGACCACACCATTATCGGTCAAGTTACCTATCTGTGCAGAGCTTGTAGCTGAGCCAATGGACACCGCTGACAAGTCTACCCCGGCAGAAGAATGAAGAATAATGTGGCCACCTGAGCCACCGCCTGAACCAGAAACGCCTTGGTCTGTATAAATTAGTGACTCACCTGAATAGCCAATACCACCGTTAGCTTTAATCTCAGCGTTGTTGCCGATAACAATCATACCAATTGACATGATTATCAGTTGGCCACCACCGCCACCGCCGCCGGCACCTTTTTGGTAAGCGTACCACCCATTGCCAGTGCCTCCTTGGTTACGCGCAAAAGGCACCACTGGATAAAAACTTTCAACAGCATCATTCGCGGGGTCACCGTCACCGTCGGCATCCCAAACGTTAATCATCATCGAGTCGCCACTACCCCCGCCTCCGGAGCCAGCCCATGGCGCCAGCAACTCTCCTTGCCGAACGGAACCGTCTATCGTCAGGCGTGTGCCGTAGAAGTCGTTCGTTAGATCGTTATCATTGGCAAAAATAGCTTGCCCCCCAGCGCCTGGGTCGGCGCCCTGGGTCGGGTGACCGAAGTTGAATGGTGGAATCGGCCCCGTCGTCCAGGCAGGGTCGTAGTCAGGCGCATTAGTGCCACCAATAGCTTCGTTAACGAAGCTGTCTTGCATCGCGTCTTCCATTCCAAATGGAATACCGACACCATATCCACCCGGCAACAATGAACCTGCTGAAACGCCTCGGATCCCTGCTTCTGAACCAAAAATACCATTAACGCCCACAGCTGCGGTGTGCCGCGAGGTTTTATGATCGGGACCAGAATAAATGAAGTACGAAGGCGCCCAGTTACCGGCGGTTTTCCAGCTAGGCCATAGTACGGACTGGTTTTCAGTAAGCGCAAAACCACCGCCGCCGCCACCTGCAGCAGAGCGAGCCGTTTGCCCAGCAAGACCTGTGCTAGCAGTTCTACCGTTAAAAATACCTTCGCCACCTTGACCGCCAATACCTTCGATACCGAATGGGCCATCACCGGATTCAGCACGCGGAGTTTCTGCAAGACCAATTTGCGAAGCATCGCCACCTTGACCGCCACCACATTCGCCTAAAGCACCACCTTCAATGAACTGCGGTGAGTTCAATCCGGACGGCCATACAGCGTTATTGCCAGAAACATTTATTTCACCGTTAATCGTTACAGTGCCCGTAGCGTAAATGACTAAAGGATTTAAACCGCGACCACGAAGAGTGGCGCCAGAATCGATTGTAAAGTCGTGAACATTTAGAACACCAGACTGCGGGATATGTACCTTACCGTCCGAGTCGGAAAATGCCGTCGATGAGTCCGTATAAATCTCACGTGGGGCCGTATCGTCAATGTGAAAATTTTTGTCTTCTGAAACGTATGTGCCGGGATAATCAAAACTCGCTGCTATAAATCCATCGCTAACTGTAGCAAGTGGTAGCGGTAATTCTTGATCGAGGTCAAGATACTTTTGATCATCAAAACTATCGGTGAATTCATCAACAGTTTCATTGGCGTCCAGCCATGTACCGATATTTGTGCCGTAAACATCGCTCAATCTTGGAACCTGGTGGGTCGCTAAGGTTGTTGTTGCACTATTGCTTTGACCAACGATATCGGTAAACGATGGTGTCATTTTAATCGAGAGGTTGCGATTAGTTGGCATCACCCCGGTGATGTGGAATTCAACCAAAGAACCCCCATTAGAACAGTTCTCAATGAGCACCCATTCGCCTGGTACTTTATTTGTTAAATCGTAATCGTTTTCTCCGGCTATCCCTATTTCGCTATTTGAATATAAGACTAAAAGACGGTCAGGATTTAAGTTCGTTGGACGCGCATCAATCGACTGATTAAATCGAATCGAAATGTCACCTTCGCTGTTCGCCCAAAAGTTCACGCCGGTTGGGAAAGAAACATCGTTCACTGGGTCAACCACTACTGGAGCACCGGGAACAAAATCGTCAAAAGGTTGGGAAGACGGGCGCGTAATGAAGCTACGCTGTAAACCTGAGCCAAGTAATCGGCCATCGGTGTCACGCAGGACAGAAACGGATTCCGATGCGATAGGAATCTCAAGAACATAGTTGATGCCACCAGGAACAAAAGCGCCGTTATCTTGAGCTTCGTTGGTGGGACAAGCCGGATTAAAGATAAGGGTGGTATCGTCGGTTGGGTCAATCTCGAATTGGCCCGTTACAGGAGAACCAAGAAGATCCGTCGAACGAAACGAAACGGCCTGCAAGCTGACGGAACTAAAATCAACCGCGTGATTGAATTTAATTTGTATAGGGCGATTAAGTGCCCATGTTTGCCCTTCAAGAATATTGACGCTAACCACACTGAATCCGCCAGTCGCAGCGGTAGGTGAAGCAGGAACACATCCGACTAAAGCAGCCACGCAGCTGACTAGTAATGCAAAGGTTATTTTTTTTATCTGGACTATCATCTTATCAGTAAATCTAAGGGCCTTAATTGTATTCGATTTAGGCCATGTAGCATGTATAAATTGGCAAAAAACGTGCCAACATTAGACAACAACAACATAAGTTGCATGTTATAGTCAATAGCATGATACTAACACTCATTTTTCTTGCTGCGACACAGCTTCCTGGTAACGCTCAATTTGACGTTCAGGCCAATACCTTCACCAACAACCGCCAAACAGAGGCGAGCATCGCCACCAATTCACAAGGCAATATATTGGCTGTATGGGGCTCAAGGCGCCAAGAACAAGGATCTTTTGGTGTATTTGCACAATACCTCGACCCGCTAGGCCGCCCAATTGGCACTGAAATTCACGTCAATCAGTACCTCCCGCGCGAGCAGGCCAAGCCATCTGTTTTTATTGATGACAATGACGTGGCTTGGGTCTTTTGGCGCTCAATTGGGCAAGATGGTGCTGGCACTGAAGTTTACGGACGCCGTTTCGATGTGCGAAATCGCACATGCACCGCACAGTCTGACGAATTTCGCGTGAATAGTGACATCGTTGGCAATCAGCGCGATGGTGTCTGTTGTGCACTACCTAACGGCAACATCATGGCTGCCTGGGTAAGCGAAAAAAATAACGTTAACACCCTGTTTGGCCGTGTTTTCAACCAGCAAGGACAGCCCTTGACTGAAGATTTTATTCTCCATTCAAATGATGAACGCGGCCTTAATCTTGTTTCTCTAGCTCCTCACCCACAAGGCGTTCTTGCCGCATGGGCCTGCACGGACCTGAGCGGATCACCAGAGGGTATCCAGGGCGGCCTTATAAGCTTCGATGAACATTTCAACAAGTCTAAGGAGTTGTTTTTAGCGCACGATGGCACTGCATCTTTAGCTTTTGAACCGTCTATCGACTCTGCGAATGACGGGTCTTTCGTCGTTAGCTGGATGAGCACTCTCGATGGCAGCCAATTTGATGTCACCGCGCGTCGTTTTAATAGCGACCTCAGCCCTGCTGCTGATGAGTTCATCGTGCCTGGAGCCAACGGTGACATGCGCTCAGGCGGACAAGTTGCGGTTGCTGACAACGGCGAATTTATTGTTGCCTACACCGCTCATCAAAACAAACTCTGGCGCGGCCCCGGACACCGTCCGGATGAAATGGCTTCTGTTTTTGCGCAAAAGTATTCCGCTGAAGGCGAGCTGAATGGCGAAGTACTGCGCCTAAACATTTTTGATGAGGGCGAGCAAAATTTGCAAGTCGGTCACAACGGCAAGCATCTACTTTGGTCATCACAAGATCAAATCATCGCGGCATGGCACGGTAACACCGGCACCGATCATCGCGCAGTGGGGCTCAGCTTTGTAGTACCAGAATCACTGCAGCCAGAAAAACCAGAAGCTGTCGTTGCTCGCGCCGCCGGCTCCGACTTCGAGCTCAGCGATGTTTATGGCAATGAGGCTAAACCTGTTTACGATCCATTCTTTGTCGCACCAGCGCCGACCACCCCACCGATGGCTCTAGGTGGCACCGGCGGTTTCCAAGCATTCAGCTCAACAGGCTGGACACCACCTGACCCTGATTTAGCCGTTGGTCCCAACCACATCGTCGCTGTAGTAAATGGCGGCATCCGTATTTTTGATAAGAGTGGTAATCAAAGTTATTCCGATAGCCTTGTAAGTTTCTGGAGCTCCGTAGGTGCGGGAGGTTTCGTTTTTGACCCGGTCGCTTTATATGATCCGCATACTCAACGTTATGTCGTCGCTGCGGCTGATGGCGCCGGAAGCAACGATGCGATTTGTATCGCGGTATCGGACGACAACGATCCGAATGGAACATGGCACAAATATCGCTTCCCCGTAACTTCGACTTGTGTGTTCCTTGATTTCCCGAACATGGGCGTCAACAAGGATGCTTTATTCTTGGCAGGCGATTGCTTTAGTGGTGGCGGCAACAGAATTTTCATGTGGGACATGAGCAAACTCATCAACGGCGCTTCGGTCACCATGAAGCAAAAGCAGTGTTCAACTAGCACGCAATCTCTTGGCGCAACAAAAAATTACGACGCGACAAGTAGCGCCGCTTACTTTGGCACAACCTACGCTGGCAGCTCAACTCAAATCATGTTGCGGGCAATTACCGATCCAAATGGTAGCCCGGTTTTACACAGCCAATACCTATCGGTGCCGTCATATAGCTTTCCGCCAAATGCCAGCCAAATGGGCACTTCTAATCAAGCTGCAACTATCGACTACCGCATCAAGAACGGTGTGGTGCGCAACGGCAAATTGTGGTTGTGTCACAACACTGGCAACAACAATGCCTGCCAAGTGCGATGGTATGAAATCAACTTAAACGGTTGGCCGACATCAGGTTCATCTCCGGCATTAGCACAATCTGGAACCCTAGATTATGGCAGTGGGCAACACACTTGGTTTGGCGACATCAACGTTAGCGCAAGTGGCACCGCGGCGATTTCATTCTCGCGTTCATCATCGTCGCAATACATTAGCATTGAATCAGCCCTCCGCACTGCTTCTGACCCGACCGGGACTTTCCGTTCGCCAGAACTTTTACAATCCAGTACTTCGCCGGAAACGGGCAATCGCTGGGGAGATTATTCCGGACTCGAAGAAGATCCCGTTGCCCCAGGCAAATACTGGAGCCACAACGAATTCAGGACATCAGGATGGCTTACTTGGATTGGTGAATTTGAATTACCACACGACTTAAATTTAAGCGTTGCACCAATAGTAGCTGGCGGACTATCTGGCTTCACGGCCACCAATGGCACTGTTGGAGAAAACATTTACTTCTTAGTCTCGCTCAATTCTGGTGCCTATACCCACCCACAACTCGGCGGCCTGGCTCTTGATCTGGCGCAACCGATTTATCATGTTGGCACAGCTAGCGTAAACGCTTTTGGCACAGCCGGCATTAATGTTAGCGTCCCATCAAATGCGCCCGTTGGCGCAACAGCTTATGTGCAGGTAGCTGCCAGGCGTGGCGTGGGCGGTACTGACTCAGTTAAGTCTAACTTGGTAACCGAAGTGATTAACTAATAGGTCTTTGCTTTAATCTGCAACGACATATGCCGATCGGAATCTGTAATAATTTTGTAATTACGGATTCCGATTTCTTTTGCAAGTGCATCAAGCTCGCACGGACGGAGCGCGGCACACAACGAGTCGTAAAACAAATCTTGAGCGTGTTGCGATTCTTCCCCAGCATACATGGCGACCAATTCGCGGGCGCGTTCTTCGCTATCGGGGCGAAACAAATCTCGAATCAATAGCATCCCCCCTGGCTTTAACACGCGCCATGCTTCGCGCAAAAAATCGATTGGCTCTGGGATATGATGCAAAATAGAATTAGAGAACACACTATCAAAACTGTGATCATCGGAGCCGAGACCTTTGGCGTCAGCATGCACGAACTCGACCTGCTCACCATTGGCGCATTTTTTTTGATGTTCAAGCGCAACCAAGAGCATGTTCTTCGAAAGATCGAGTGCCACCACATCAACCTGTGGACATTCGGTCACTAATTGCAGCGGAATATGGCCTGGTCCACAACCTATATCAAGACACAAGCCAGCCACGCCCAGTGATTTCAAGCGTACAATGAACAAATCGTTCACCGCGCTGTGGTCCATGGCGTCATAAGTGGCTGCATCTTCTACAGTATCCATAACTTCGGGTTCAAGTACGCGTTGCATGAGCATAGAATACTGTTCCCCCGCACTTAGAACGATGAAACTAGTCACCATCTCTCGCGATTTAGCTGCAGCTTGCGATCAACTCGATTTTCCCGAGCCCGTTACGCATGTATACAACCCACTGCAATACGCCCGCGCCCCACATGAAAAATTCTTAGGTAAATACGGTCGTAAGAATCCATCGGCGATTTTGTTGGGGATGAATCCCGGGCCTTGGGGCATGGCGCAAACCGGAGTGCCTTTTGGCGAAATTGCTGCCGCCCGCGATTTTCTTAACGTCGCCGGCCGCGTCAAACAGCCTGACTTTATTCATCCTAAACGCCCGATTGAAGGATTCGACTGTCAACGTAGCGAAGTTAGCGGACGCCGCTTATGGGGATGGGTTGCCAACCGTTTCGAATCCGCCGACGCCTTCGCTGATTACTATTATGTATGCAATTACTGCCCACTCGTTTTCATGGAAGAAGGCGGGCGTAATTTTACTCCTGACAAATTCAAAGCCGCAAAACGCGATGAGCTGTTTGCGATTTGCGACAATGCCTTGCGTAAAACCGTCGACTATTTAAAACCTGAATGGGTTATTGGCATTGGCAAGTTCGCAGAATCGCGCGCGGCAAAAACTTTGGCAGATTACGACGTCAAAATCGGTACTATCTTGCACCCCTCTCCTGCCAGCCCCATGGCCAACCGCGGATGGCAACCACACATAGAAAAACAATTAGCCGCTCTCGGTTTACCAAATTAACATGCGAATTATCAGTTTAAACATGAATGGCATTCGTGCCGCCGAGCGCAAAGGTTTTTACCCGTGGCTAGAGAAACAAAATGCCGATGTAATTTGTTTGCAAGAAACCAGGATTCAGCAACATCAGCTCACCGAGCAAATGCTCAAGCCCAAAGGCATGCATAGCTTCTTTAACTGCGCCGAACGTCCCGGCTACTCGGGAGTCGCCATCTATAGCAAAGAAAAACCAACTCGCGTGCATATTGGGCTAGGCTGGGAGCCTTTCGATGCTGAAGGCCGCATGATTCGCCTCGATTTCGGTCAAACATCCGTGATTTCATTATATTTACCGTCTGGCTCGTCAAAAGATTCGCGGCAAGTCTTCAAATATCAGTGCATGGATAAAATTAAAGACTACATGGATGACATCGCCAAAACGCGCCGCAAGGTGGTCATTTGCGGCGACTGGAATATCGCGCATACCGAAAAAGATCTCAAGAACTGGCGCGGCAACAAGAAGAACTCTGGGTTTTTACCCGAAGAGCGTGAGTGGATGACATCCTTATTTGCCGAGAACAAGTGGTTTGACAGCTTCAGGAGCTTGTATCCTGACGCTGAGGGTGACGGGTATACATGGTGGTCAAATCGTGGGAATGCCTTCGCCAACAATACTGGGTGGCGCATCGATTACCAAATATGCACTTCCAACATTGCAAAAAAAGCTGTGAATTCAAGGGTTTTCAAGGATGAAAGATTTTCGGACCATGCCCCTTTAATTGCAGATTATGCGTTATAGTGGAAGTCATGAAATTTCCCCTTCCTTTAATCTTTGTTCTTGCTGTGTCACCTCTCGCAGCCCAGGACGTTCAATTTTCTAGCAAGTTAGACCAGCCAAATAATGTTATAGGCTGGGGTGTCAGCTCAAGTATTGGCACTATTAATGTTTCCCCAAATACATTCCGAATGGGAGGCACTATGGACTTTATGCTAGATTCAGCGAATGCGCCTTTCACCTCAGGATCTTTTAATGGAGCTTTAGTCTATACCGCTCCGCTTACATTGTCTGGAGAGATCCCTAACCCACTTCCCTTCTTTCCACCTTTGGCTGAATTCGATATAAAGAATCTAGAAATGGCGATTAATGCACCTACATTCTCTATTGACCCAAATACTGGTAACTTCACAGCTGTTATTACTACAACTGTAACTAAAGGGATATTTGAAATGACAGGTTTGTTGGGAAATTCTACAGAATCGTTAGCAGGCGTAATGGGAATCCCAACGCCAGTTGCGGGTAATGTTAGTCAAAACGGAAACATAATTAGTCTGTGGTCTGACATGACATTATCGGTAACCTATGATGACCCTGCTACTGGAGTGTCAGTAGATGTCAACTTCAATGGCGATGTCGAGACATTTGCTTTATCTTCAGAAGCTAACAGTATGCACTTAGATGCTCCTTACGGACTTTCAGCTGGCACGGCTAACAATTTGTATTTTTCAAATGCAACGCCAAATGGAACGGTTTACTTAGCGGGATCTGCTGCTGGTCGTGGCAATTTCTCAGTCCCATCATTCGGAGTTGATTTAGGAATGCGAGCTCCGAGAAATGCTGGTGCTTCGACCGCTGACATTAACGGAAACGGAGTTTTCAATCTTTTTGTCCCAGCTAGCTTTATCGGTCTAACTGTAGTGTTCCAGGCAATTGAGCAAGGCAGTGTGTCAAATGTAGCTGGCACTTATATCGAGTAGCAGAGAGCACTTATCACCAAGGCTACGCCAATTACTTTGGCGTAGCCTTGGTGCTTTTGTAGACTAGATAAATGTTGATTACACTAACTCTCTTCCTAGCGCAATCCCATGCACAGCCCACCTACGACCATGTAATACTTATAAGTGTTGACGGTCTACGGTCTGATGCGCTATTAACCAATCAGGCTAAGTCTTTTCGCAACTTCCAACGCTTACTAACTGGATCCTACACGCTAAATGGGCGAACCGACTGCGATTTCACGGTAACTTTGCCTAATCATATTGGCATGCTTACTTCTCGTTTAACAAATGAGGATGGTGGCCATCATTACACCGAGAATGGTACGCCCTCTGAAGAGACTAGATTGATTGACGCTGATGGCAAAACAATAGATAGCATCTTCACTGTCACCGCTGCTAACGAAGTGCATTCGTCACTAATAGCATCAAAGAAAAAGTTTATCTTATTCAAGCAAAGCTACGGCGAGATAATTGATGACTACCTCATCGACTCAAATGGAGATAAGCAAATAACCCACTTGCTTAATGACTTAAAAAGCCATTCACGACAACGCTCATTCAACTTTATCCATTTCCTGCACCCTGACGTCGCCGGACATACTTATGGATGGAACTTGTCGCCAGACTCAAAATATATGCAATCAGTGGCTGCGGTCGATGCTTTGCTCGGAGATCTTTTTGATTATCTCGATGCCAACCCAGAATACTCTGAGCGTACGGCTATTGTCTTAACCGCCGACCACGGTGGAGGCGCGCCGCATCACAATCATCATGGCATTGGTCACTTATCGATTAATTATGTCATTCCGTTCATAACTTGGACTGGAGACGGTCAAGTTAAAGCTGACCTGATAGCCCTCAACTCTGCCACTCACCGCGATCCGGGTATCGACGACCCTCGTCCACAAATTGGTCGATTACCAGTTATCCGTAACGCCGATGTTGGGAACTTATGTTTATCTCTTTTAGGGATGCCTTCTATCGCAAATTCAACACGTAACACTCAACAGAGTATCGTAATTAAATGATGCGAGATGCCATCCTCGCTATAGATCAGGGCACGACCTCGTCGCGGGTTATTCTTTTTGGTCTTGGCGGAGAAGTGCTTCAATCTTTCCAGCACGAGTTTGCTAGTAGTTACCCACAAAGTGGCTGGGTTGAGCAAGATGCTAATTCGATATGGGATGATGTCTTTAGACTATGTAGCGAAGCTGTTACGTATGCTAGGCTCAATGATTTACGAATCGATTCTATAGGCATTACGAATCAAAGAGAGACTGTTGTTTTCTTTGACAAGACCACTCAGCTCGCCCTTTCTTCGGCGATTGTTTGGCAAGATCGCCGGACTGCAGAAGCTTGCCAAAAACTCATAGATGCGGGACATAGCGAGTTTGTAAAGCAGCGCACTGGGCTGGTAATCGATCCCTATTTTTCAGCAAGCAAAATTGAGTGGGGGTTAAAACACGATAGCAAGGTTCAAGAGGCGTTGGCTAATAAAAATTTAGGCGTCGCCACTATCGATAGCTGGTTGCTATACAAATTAACCCATGGCAAGCTGCACGCCACTGATTCATCTAACGCCTCGCGAACAATGTTGTTTGACATAGTCGAACACCGCTGGTGCGAGGAGCTACTCGCGCTGTTCGATGTTCCGCAAGAAATATTACCACGAGTCATGAACTCGATTGACGATTATGGGTCCACTGCGGATGGGCTATTTGATATAACCATACCAATCCGTGCCCTGATTGGTGATCAGCAGTCGGCAGCCATTGGACAAAACTGCCTCACTAAAGGCGATGGCAAATGCACGCTTGGCACTGGTGCTTTTGCCATACAAAACATCGGCGACGTATGCCGCCCAAACGACAGCGGGTTATTAACAACAATCTTATTCAGCTACAAAGGCACGATTACCTACGCCACGGAGGGTAGCATTTTTTCAAGTGGTAGCACCATGCAGTGGTTACGCGATTCGCTCGGCATCCTCGACCACACTAGCGACAGTAAAAAAATTGCCGCCAGCATCAACAGCACCGGTGGAGTCTACTTAGTGCCGGCATTCAGCGGGCTTGCCGCACCGCATTGGAGCCCTGATGCGCGGGCAGTGATCGTTGGCATCAGCAGCAAAACCACGCGTAAAGAAATCGTCCGCGCGGCACTCGAGGCCGTTAGTTATCAATGTCACGACATCTTCTCAAGTGATTTGCCCGATGCCTTAAAAGTCGATGGTGGCATGGCGGCAAACGATTGGCTGTTACAGCACCTTGCCGATATTCTGCAATGTCGTGTAGTGCGTCCCTCCAACCTTGAAGCAACCGCCTGGGGAGCAGCACGCTGTGCTGCCATTGGACACGGCTTATTAAGCCTCGGCAATTACGTTACAATAAGCGGTGACAGCTTCGCACCAACGATGAAAAATGACGAGCGCCAACAACTTTTAACAGGCTGGCGCGCCGCGGTCGATAGCTGCATCAAACTAAATGCCTAACCCTATACGTCCGCGCAATGCTTTGCTTGCTGCCATCAAACGCATATGGTGGCTGATGGCAACACTGCTAATCATCATGAGTGGCTTTCGCCTGCTCTTCGCGATTCAGTTTGCTCACCCTGAGGTATTTACCGATTTTTTCAGCGCCTTGCCCTCAGCATTCGCCTTCGGAGTATTGCACGACTTGCGAATCCTGTCATTGATTTCGCTACCAACCACTCTTTCACTTTTGTGGATGCGCCAGCGCACGGCAAGACGCTGGGGTCTTTGGTTAGCCCGTACGACACTTTACTGGACCTTCGTGATTTCATTCATTTTCATCGCGCTTGGCGCTGATCAAATTTATTATTCTTACTTTCAGAGCCACTTCAACATTCTCGCCTTTGGCGCAGTTGAAGACGACGTCAGCGCCGTACTGATTAGTGCCTGGGAAACATACCCATTGGCCTTGTACTTCGCAATGATTCTCGGGACCACCTATTTGCTCTACCGAGTAGTGCGCCGCGCCTTTCGTGTTTCACACTTCTTGCATATCGAGAAACAGCCCGAGAGAAAACAAGTTGAAATAATGTTCAATTGGCATTTCAGCGGTCATTTAGTATGCACTGTTATTCTTTGCTCGATATCGCTAACGCCGGTCTTTGTCGAACTTAACAAAGATTTTCCGCAATCAAACTTTGTGCGTTCGGTAAGCGAAAACGCTGTTGAGAAGCTTGCCGAAACGGTCTGGAACAGAATACAAGAGGGCGAGCTATCGACAGCCAAAGAATTTGGCTACGCCACAGCTGACGATGCTCTTAGCGAACTATTCCCCAATAGCATCTTTGAGGGCGACACTGTCTTCAGCAAGATTCCCACGCAATATTTTAAACCCGAAATTAGCAGTGACAGCAAACCGCACGTAGTGTTGGTGGTCATGGAAAGTTTCGCCACTCATCTACTGCGCTTCCAAGACAATGACTTCGACTTGCTTGGCAGTTCCAAACAACATTTTGAGGACGGTGTTCTCTTTGAACGCTTTTTGCCAGCTGACAATATTTCTGCCGGCAGCATTCTTGGTCTATTCACCAATTTGCCTTACCGGCCAAACACCAAACAGCTTTCGCAAGGCACAAGTCAAGGCGCCACTTTTCTAACCTCATCTGCTTCACTGTTTGCTAACCAAGGCTATGACACCGCTTTTTATTATGGCGGAGGAACAAACTGGCGCGACCTCGACAAGTTCTTACCTTTACAAAACTATAAAGAGCTCGTCGGTCAAGAAGAGATTGCAGAACGCTACCAACTAGACTTAGAACAAGATGCCGCGCCGTGGGGGCTCTGGGATGAACATTTGTTCCGCGCAGTAAGTGACCGGCTAAAGGAAGCGGAGCACCCTACATTTATGGTTGTGTTTACCACCACCAATCATCCGCCAAACCAGTTGCCGGCGAACTTTGACCTGCCAGAATTAAACCCAAGCAAATCGTTTTTGCAACTGGCCGCGGGCAACCAAGATTTAAGCGCCATACAGCAGCAGCAAATTTTGACTTATCAATATTCAAATCACCAGCTGGGTCATTTCCTAGACGACTTAGAAACAAGCGGGATCGCAAACGACACGGTAATTGGCATCACCGGTGACCACACCGCTGGCATGGGCATCCCTTTTGCTCAGAGCGAGTTGATTCTCAAGCGCGCCGTACCCTTTGTATTACTCACGCCCGATTCCATCAGCGAGCAATACCAGGCAAATCCACTGACGCCAGGCAGCCATAAAGATGTCATCCCCACCCTGTTTCATGCCGCAGGATTGGGGCATAAAGGCTACAAAGGCCTGGGGACAAGCCTACTCGACAACAGCATCTATCATTTTGGGTGCAATGCCGATGGCTTCGTGATTTACGATGGCGGCCTGGCAAATATGCGGCAGGATGGATTCGATAGCTACAAATGGTCTGGCAACGGCTATTTGATTAACGACGAGCCTGATGACGAAAACGCTGAAATGGCCGTAAATCGATACAAGGCGATTGTGTCGCTCTGCGATTGGCTAATTTTTTCGTTTTCAAACTAATTATCAGCGGAAATACGTTAAGATTGGTGTGTACCAACATAGGTAACATAATGAAAAAAATAATTAGCACAACTTTAGCTTTAGTCGGCATAGCTGTTTTCAGCTCTCCGGCATTTGGCGCGCTTCAATGATGAGGCGGCGGCGGCCCTCGCGGCGGCGCTGGTTACTCGGGTCCGGGTGACACATCAAATCCAGGAGGCGCAGGCCCTGCTTCTCCATCTACTCCTACCGGTGGTGGCGTTCCAGGCGCACCTTCAACACCAGGTGGTGGCGCAGGTCCAGCGACCCCAGCAGGCGGTGGCGCAGCAATGCCATTACCGCCGCACGGTCAAACGGCTAAAGAGATCATGAAGCTAAAGTGGGATTTCCCTACTCATAACATCTATAAGCGCGACGAGGCCAAAGACGCCAACGCAACTATTGCGACAAAGATAGAGGCCGCTCTTCCAGAGCAAGAAGCTTACTACACAGTTGCAGGCGACGATCGCCGCCCGTTGCTAGTGCTTCGCGAGTGCTTGCTATGTAACGGTACGGATGACGCATTGCTTTCAAGTTATGAAAATAATGAGGCTGTCTTGATAGTTACGCGTTGGTTCCATTGCGTTAAGTTGCCTACAGACATTCTTAATGACGAGCATCCATTCCATACTTTGTTCGAGGGTGACCACCCGCCGCACTTATTCGTGTCGCGCTGGGATGGCAGTAATCCAATTGCATTGCGCGGAGATTTGTCTCGTAGCGAATTGCTGGGTAACATGCACGAAACCTTGAAGGCGGAATACAAGAAAGACGCAAAGAAGGCCGCTAAGGAAATAACTAAGCTCATGTATGTTTACGATATGCTTGATGAAAAGATTCAACGTCTTGAAATCACAATCGACGACGAGCTAGAAAAACGTGGTCCTAAGTCTAAAAAGCTTAAAAAGTACGGCAAGCAGCTAGAAGCCGCAGAAAAAGAAATGGTAGCAGCTAAAGAAAAGGAAGCCGTGCTTTCGAACCTTCAGCTAAGGAGTCCTGACGAAGCGCCAAACGCGCTCGCAGAACTTCTGGAGTCGCGTAAAAACGACCTGCCGGCTGGCCAGTAATTTATTACAATTAGGGAGATGCATCGTCACTCCCTAATTGTACGTTTCTCTCTTTTGTGCCTAGCATTAGTCACATGCACTACATTTGCTAGCGCGCAAAAGAAGAAGGACGATAATAAAGAACAAAAGTATAGGGAAGATCCGTACACCGAGAATATCGAAGATGTATGGCGCGCAGCCGGATATGAAGCTATGGGCGATTTCGGCTGGGCCGATGGACACGGTACCGTAAACATCGAAGATGCCATTGGCGACGAAGAGATAATCTTCATCGAAACAAAGCACTTTAAAATTGGTTGTTGCTTGCCGAGCTATAAGATTTCTCGCGAAGATAAAGTAGAGAAAAGTAAAATAGAAAGCGAGCTCGATGAGTTGCGCGAATTTATTCCGAACATACCTCGGCGCGTGAAGGTGCTCGATAAATGGTTACGGCTCCACCTGTATGCCATGCGTATCGAAAAGCTATACACCAGCATTCAGGGTATCCTGCAAGTTAGCGACGATGATTTCCCGACGGGCCCTGGTCAATTAAAAAACGGTAAGTACATGGGCGAAGGTCCCTACTTAGGGATGAAGTCTAAGTTTACTTTGCTGCTGTTTGACAAAGAGAGTAGTATTGGCCGTTACCGCACAGCATTCATGGGGGATACGGGCATTATCCCTATTCGCTTTTTGTTTCCGGGCGAAGGCACTCTACTATATGCCTGTGCCGCCCAAAATGAGGGCCTCGCTTCTGATACGACCATGCATTGCGCGATGGTGTACGCCGTTACTCAGAACCTTCTAAACGGTTACCGGCACTATGGTCAAGCGATGCCGACTTGGTTGCCTCTGGGCGTTGCTCATTCGTTAGCCCGCGACATTGACCAGAAACGCAACTACTTCACCGATAAACGACTCTACAATTCAGAAGATAAGAACATCTGGAAGTGGGACACTAAGACCCGCAAACGAGTCGACCACGATATTGCCGTTTCTTATCAAGAGATGACAGCATGGGGTTCGCCGGAGTCGCTGTCTTATAACGACCACGTAATGGCGTGGGCGCGTGTAGATTTTCTGCTAAAGGAGCATAGAGACTGGGTGGCAAAATGGCTGCATCGGATGCAAGACAGCTATGCGCCAACCCTAGTTCCTTCTGCTGAGCAGCTTGTAGAGCGTGACAAAGAGACCGTCGCTGAGATATTTGTCTTTGACGAGGGTGATTTCGAGTCCGTTTGGCAAAAGTGGGTAAAGAAAAATTATAAGAAAAAATAGTGCTTATCTACTTTAGTAAGTAGATTTTGAGCCGCAAATGTGTGCGAGGGGGACCTCGGGACACCATGCGACTTCAAAAGCTATTACTACTAGCACTGCTAACAACTTTACTTCCAGCCTGTGGGGCTGCAGGTGAAGATTCGCCTAATAATTCGCCTGATCGCGGTTTTGGTGGTGATGATGGCAGTATCGACAACGCAGATGAGCCAATCTATCCTCCGGACCAAGGATCTGGAGCTGCTACTTTTTACGTTGATCACAACAGTGGGGCAAGCGATGTTCCGCCAGGTGATGCTGCTAAAGGCTTTGCGAGTGCATACAACTCTCAAGGCCTCATGCGTAAGCTTAATGACACCGGTACTGCTGGTGGGCTGCTGCGACAGAATCTGAGAGTCAATACTCCTTACGGAAACATTCCAACCTCACTACAAGAAGCAGAACAAATCGGACTCGAAACATGGCTTACGGTGATGGGAACTCCGCTCGACCAATCCACTTCTACGGAAGGTGAAGAATATACCTCTGGCCTACCGCCCTACGCGCGGTGGACACCAGCAAGCGCTGACACTTGGGCCGATACGGTTATCACGATACTCGAAAATTACGAATCGCTCCACGGTTTTGTGCCTAGCTTTGTAGAAATATGGAATGAGCCAGATCGTCGTGAATTTTACAACGGGGACATCGTGGACTACTTGGAGTTATACACATCGGCCTCTAAAAAAATTAAACTTCGCTGGCCCGAGATACAGGTGGGTGGGATGGGACTGGCCGGATATCAGTCTGAGATGGGCGGAACTCAATCGGCAATTTTATCGTTAATCGATCATGCTGCTGCTAATAATCTGCCTTTAGATTTTGTGTCTTGGCACCACTACACCATCGCCAATGGCTTGCAATACTCAGGATTTTTAGAAATGCTACATCAGCGCTTGGACAGCTACAACATGTCTGATGTTAAGTTAATAGTTTCTGAATGGAACATTTACCCGTCGCCAAATCCGGAGTTTGATCGCGGACACAATGCCGCAAACTACGCCGGTTTTCAAACTACAGCTCGTGAATTAGGGCTGGATGGCAACATAATGTTCGTATTGCAAGATGTAAAGCGTGGCAATGCCACCATTGGGGATTTTACAGGGAACGGCATGGGTTCCATTACTGAACACGGTATTAAGAAGCCAGTGTTTCATGTTATTGAAACTATCCAAGCCATGGCGAGTGAACCTATGCTCACAACAATCCGCCCGGAGGAGGAACTTAGTGTAAATGTTTATGCGACTAAAATGGGCGCCCGTGTACGGTACGTTGTCAGCAATGATGCAGTACCTGGCCAGTGGGTATGGGCGAATCGATTACGCGACGCCGGCCTGGCCCCTGGTTACTTGTGGACTCTTTACTCTAGCGCAGCAAAAAACAATGGTCCCGCCCACAAGCCAAATCACGCAGAGTTGCTTGCGGAAGGAATGACAGAATTAGAGATATCTGCCATCCGCGAAATAGAAGACGAATTGAATATGGTCTGGAACTTTAGTAAAAACGATCGTCCTATTGAGATCATTTTTGGTGGAGACGATGTGCCAAACATCTCGAATGTTCGCCGTTTCGACAACGCTCACAACAACTTTGCTAACCGCCTCGATGAAATAATGCCTTACCTTGTGCAGGCTGAAGACAACGCTAGATGGTATGGGCTGAATGAAGTATGCGATTACTTCGCCACTAACGGGATTATTGTGAGCCCTGAAGAGCTCGAACTTTACGATGATATACAGCAATGGGCTACAGAAAATAATGTGCCGCCCGGTATCGCTATAGACTCGATGAATGTTTACCTAAAAGCACTTGCTGAAGGACAATTGCTTGATATGGATTTATTGAACAGCTTGCCGCAAATGAGTGTTAACTCAATGACTGCTGAAGGCGCTAAATTGACGGCTGCCGCTGGTGCGGTCAGCTTTAATATGGAACCTGATTCAGTAGTCATCTTTGACATTTACCTTTAATCAGTCTACGTTATAGTACCAAACACCGAGCTGTCCCTCGGTTTCTTCAACCGCCATGCGCATCGAGTGCACTTCTATATCTG
>CAWWAN010000014.1:0-17717 GCA_963934925.1 uncultured bacterium
CCGCGACGATGTTCAATATTGCCAATGCCGACCAGCGCTTTGGCAGAACGTTCGTCTAACTCAAGGGCTTTCTTATAGGCCACCAAAGCAGCTTCGGTATGACCATCCTCTTGCATCCAATCACCTTCGCGCACCCATGGCAGCGGATCACGCGGGTCCATTTGTTTAGCGGCCATCATGTGTTCCCGCCATAGACCGTTTCCCATTTTGCGATCGAGCGCACATAAACGCAAGAACACCGAATTTCGCGCACCCTTCATTGTTGACGTTTCTTCCAGCAGCTCAAAAGCCTCAGTATAGCGTTCGTCTTTGATGTAAATCCCGGCGAGCGCAGAGCGTGACAACATAGCCCCAGGGTCTTCGGTTAAGATTTCCACTAGCAAAGCTTCTGCCTCCTCCGTTCGCTCACTGCGTACCAAGTTATTCGCACGCTGCGATTTCTCCCACATATCTACTTTGTCTTTCGGGTCATCTAATGCGCCGTCATCTTCTGCAAGAGGCTCTTCGTCATCTGACCAGACGTAGCCTAATTCTGCAAGCGCAGAGCGCATCTCAGGGTCCATCGATCTAATGTCGTCACCTTTGCTGTCGGCCTCGCCATCAGCAAGATAACTATCTAGCGTGTCGATATAAGCCTTCGCTTGAGATTCTGCGCCAGGCAACAAATTATTCAATTCGTTAGGGTCGCGGAACATATCATAAAACTCAGCAGTCGGCGCCATGAGATAACGCGCCTGATCATCACGCACTGCTCGAACCGAAGACCAGCCGTGGTTGTAGTAAGGGGTCATCGCTTCTTGATACACCGGTGGACGCTTTACGATTCCTTTGGCGCCTGGTCGGATGTCGCTGGCAAAACTAATGCCATCGAATTTTGTTTGTGCCTTCACATCAAGCAAGTCTAGAACGGTAGGAGTAATGTCAACCGATGACACGGTGCCATTCACTTGCATGCCCTGCGCTAATTGCGGATGCATCATTAGCAATGGCACATGCGTGGTTGCATCGTATACAAACATACCGTGCGTGCTTTCACCATGCTCTCCCATTGAGTCGCCGTGGTCGGCGGTCATCACGACTAGCGTTTCGTCAAGTTGCCGCGTCTTTTGCAGAAACTGCATGATTTCACCCAAGCCTGAATCGGCATAGGCTATTTCTCCGTCATAGCTATCGCCATTCGCTTTATCTAAGTAAAACTGGGGCGGGCTGTAATTAGCATGTGGATCAAAAAAGTGCACCCATAAAAACCAACGTTCGCCATTACGCTCTTTGAGAAATTTAATGGCGCGCTGGGAGGTGTCGCTCGCTTTGGTCTCGCGAAACATAAACATCGGAGCCTTTTCAGCGTGCGCCAAGTTGTCATCGTAAAAGTCAAAACCTTGGTCGAGGCCATAGCGTGAATCAAGCACCAATGCGCTGACCACCGCTCCGGTAGAGAAACCGCTATCGTTAAGTTGTTCGGCGATGGTAATGACATCTTCCGGAACATGGTGGGTGCCGTTATTCCGTGCCCCATGAGTGATAGGGTATTGGCCTGATAAAATGCTGGCATGCGAGGGCAGGGTAATCGGCGCCACAGTCATGCAGCGCTTGAACAATACCCCGTTGTCAGCCATGCGATCGAGGTTTGGGGTGTAGGCGTTCATGTTGCCATAGCTGCCAATCGCATCAGCGCGCGTAGTGTCGAACGTAACGATTAAGCAGTTCTTAAAGTCGGCATCAAGGCCGGTTGGTGCTGGCTTGAATGCGCTGTAAGCCGCTACTGCAAAAGTAATTACAGCCACCAAAGTACTGTACTTCGCCCAATTAGGGAGATTGAGAGAAGAGTTTCCCATGCCTCATTTTACATCATAAGCCTTAATGCTTGCATTGGATTAAAGCGTTTTTAGAATATTGGCATGACTGTTCTAGTAAACCAATCTGCACCTGCTTTCTCAGCAACTGCAATCATGGAAGACGGATCAACCCAAACTGTTTCTTTGTCAGATTACAAAGGTCAGTATGTGGCTCTGTTCTTCTACCCTAAAGACTTCACTTTTGTCTGACCTTCCGAGTTAATCGCTTTTGATCATCGTATGGACGAGTTCAACAAGCGCGGCATCCAAGTTTTGGGTGTCTCCATTGACGACGCAGAATCTCACGCAAACTGGCGTAATACTGCTATCAACGAAGGTGGCATTGGCCCGGTTAAGTATCCTTTGTTATGCGATGAAGATCGCAGCATGACTAAGGCCTACGACGTGTTGCATGAAGAAACTACATTTGCTATGCGCGGTACTTTCTTAATCGATAAAGAAGGTATGGTGCAATCGCAAACTGTTAACAACTTGCCACTAGGTCGTAACATCGACGACGTATTGCGCATGTTTGATGCATTAGAGTTCTTGGCAACTAGCGGCATGGTTTGTCCAGCCGGATGGGCGCCAGGTAAGCCAGGCATGGAACCTACCGCCGAAGGCGTAGCTTCATACCTAGCTGATAACGCATCTTCACTATAAAGTGAAAATTTACACTCGCGGCGGAGACGACGGCGAGACCGGCCTTTATGGCGGGTCGCGCGTATCGAAGTCTTCGCCGCGAGTTTCTTGCTATGGCGGCAGCGACGAATTGAATTCGGTGCTGGGGTGGTGCGCGGTAATCGAATCACCATTAAGCGCCTTGCTTAGCCGCGAGCAACATCACATTTTCAATGTCGGATCACACTTGGCGACGCCAGCTGACAAAGCCAACGACAACTTGCCCAACCTGCCAACAGATTGCGTAGCGACCCTCGAAAAAGAAATTGACGATTTTGACGCTCAGCTAGAGCCACTGAAAAACTTTATTTTACCAGGTGGATGCGAGCTATCAGCGCGACTGCATATTGCGCGGACCGTATGTCGCCGCATCGAACGCGATTTAGTCGAACTCGCGGCTAATGAAAATATCGATGGCGAATTTATAAAGTACTTTAATCGCTTATCCGACTGGTTGTTCACTTTAGCGCGTTATGCGAATAAGTTAGACGAGACTACGGATGTTTTGTGGCGTAGCGACGTTTAAATTCGTCAAGCTTGCCAGAGTCAACCATCGCCTGTGCACAGCGCGTACCTGCGGCAATCACCTGATCGCCTTGATGGAAGTCAAACAAACCAATGCCGAATACCGCAGGCTCTAAAACCAACTCAGGTTTTTCTGTGGCAATTTGAAAGCGGCAAATACGTTGTTCCATGTGCGTAATGGTGTCACTCAGCGAGGCGAACAAGCCAGGGCGTCCTTCTTTGTTTGATTGACGCATTTTTAGCAGCAATCGCTCTAGGCGGTTTAACTCTGCCTTTGAAGTTTGATCGATAGGGTCGAGATCGCCTTCAAATGGCAGGTTGGTGTTAAATAAATTGACAGCAATCACCGGTAAGCCTGGGCATAATTTGCGTGCGGCTGAGATGGGCACGGGCGAAGACACTCCGCCGTCAACTAGCCATTGGTTATTTACTTGTACTGGCGCGAATACTCCGGGGATAGCCATCGATGCACGGATAGGTAGCCTGACCTGCCCTGAAGTATGCAAAACTTCTTCTCCGTTTGTGATGTTGGTTGAGACTGCGCAGAAGGGTAGGCCTAAATCTTCAATGTCCATGTCAGGTATAAACTCATCGAGTTTTCTGGCAATGCGGTTGCCGGCGAATAATCCAGATCGCGGCACCACTGGGTCAAGAAGCTTAAGCATGCCCTTGGCGTCTAGTTGACGAATGAAAGATTCGAAGCCTTCTAATGTATTCGAGGCGCGTAGAGCTCCGATGATAGCGCCGATACTGGTGCCGGCGATTCCTTTTACTTCTATGCCATTCTTTTCTAATACCTCTAATATTCCTATGTGTGCTATCCCGCGGGCTGCGCCTCCACCCAGAGCTATCACTACAGATACTTTGTCGTCTTTCGTCATTGTGCTAAGATTATAGCAATGCAAGCCCACTTCGACATTTACGAAGAAATAGTACGCCTCCGCAAACTAGGCGAGCCGGCAGCTTTGTGCACAGTAATGCTGTCGCGCGGCTCGACTCCAGGCAAAGAGACTATGAAAATGCTGGTACGCGGTGATGGCTCGACAGTCGGCAGCGTCGGTGGCGGCTGCGTTGAAGAAGATGTGCGGCAGATGGCGCTTGAAGTCATTGCCAATGACCGTTCCGAAACCAAATCGTTTCGCTTGAATCAAGTGGATGTGCCTGAATCTGGGTTAATCTGCGGCGGGCAAGTAACGATTCTCGCTGAACCGGTGGTGCCGCCGTTATTGGTCTTACTAGGGGCGGGACATGTGGCAGCAGCAGCGGCGCGCGTTGCTAAAGAATGTGATCTGCGCGTATGGGTATGCGACAACCGTGCCGAGTATGCAAATGCCGCGGAACATCCAGCGGCTGACGAGATCATCGCCGACGAATGGTCTGAGATCATCAAGAAAATCGGCAAGGCGCAGCACCATTACCTCGTAATAGTCACCAGAGGTCACAAGGACGATGAAGAGGTGCTGTGGCAGATACACGAGGGCGGATGCCGTCCAAAGTATCTGGGAATGATTGGCTCTAGGGCTAAAAAAGCGCAGCTGGATAATATTTTGCGGGACCGTGGCGTATCTGATGAATGGCTTGCGTCTATACAAACCCCAATAGGCCTCGATATCGGGGCTAAATCGTCCGGAGAAATTGCAGTTAGCCTCGTTTCGCAACTAGTGAAATTACGGCGCAACGGTATTCTGTAAGACCCAAAATCACTGAACATGCTTAACATTCTTGCTACTACGATTCTCGCTGTTTGCGCGCAAAGCACAAACCAACTTGTTCTGACCGATGGCTCTGTGCTTGAGGTCGATAAAATCACCGCCGAGACTTACTCTGAGGTGACTTACAAAAATGGTAGTTCAACTGGCCGCAAAGATGCGGCTGACGTTGCTGAGGTCATACATGCGTTGGGCAACAGTAAGCTCGAAGACTACGCAGCCGGCGTAGATTCTATGAAAGCTGGCAATTACAACGACGCCGTTTACAGTTTTCGCGACGTGCAGGCAGATGACAAATTGTTAGAGCGTTCGACCTATGCTTGGGCTAACCAGCACGCACGTTTTCGCGAGATGCGCTGCCTTTACGCTTTGGCGCAATTCAAAATTGTAGCGCAAAAAGCTGATGAGTTAATTGCAGCAGTGCCAGATACTTTCTTTTACGCGCAAGCTCTCATCATGAAAGCGAAGTCACTTGGCAATATGGGCGACACGTCTGGGGCTGAGGCCGCATATTTGATGTTGAACGATAAGGTCGTTTCTATGGGGCTTTCTATGCGCTGGGAAAACGAAGCCGAACTTGGCTTGGTGTTGATCGACTCGAAGTCTAATGCTCAATCAAAGCAGCGTAGCCTGCAGGGTCTTGCTGAAAAGAATGCCGACTCTTATCCGTCAGTAGCGGCGCGTGCGCGTGTTGAGGTGGGCCATGCGATGGTCGATGGCGAAGAATACGAAAAGGCTTATAACTTCTTCACCGCGATTCTCGAAGACGAGACTAGCACCGAAGCTGTGCTAGCATCTGCGATTTCAGGTATGGGCGATTGCTCTTACCGCCAAGCTTTGGCTTTAGATTCGCTCGATGGGCAAAGGCCTTTGCTCGAAAATGCGATTCTAGATTTCTTGACTGTTGCAAGTGTTTACCGCGAGCACGTCGAATTCGTGCCGCGCGCCATGTTCTTTGCTGGTGATGCTCTAAAGCGCATCGGCGACCCTAATTCGGCTAAAAAAGTAGCAAGCCGTTTGAAGAAACTTTTTCCGGGCTCAAGCTGGAAAACTAAATTGTTCAAAGAACTTAACATAAAGTAATCCACGTTGACAAGTTAACGTCTGTTGAAAAGAAAAGAAGCGTGCTAAATACTCTAGCGCGCTTCTTTTCTTTTTAGATTTCTTTGGTTTTAATTGTAAATGGTAACGGCGAGGCCATTGCTAAATGCCCAACCATTGCTTTGGTTGGCATCACGTAAAGCTACCTGGCTATAGGCAGTTAATCCAAGTAGTGAGGGATTGTTGCCAATTGTAAAGCTTATGCTTCCATCTCCATTGGCGTCTGCATTTACAGGAATTTGAGAAAAGAGGTTATTGATGTCGGGGAACACGGTTCCTCCCAGGAAATATCGAGTTGATTTTCGTAAACTTAAAGCTATAAAACCATTGCTTGTGCCATTAAATCCACTGAAGTCAAGCTGTATGCTCGAGCCCAGTGTAGGGGTTGAAGCTGAGTTTAACGTAGCAATGTTTGCACCACCAGCCCCAACGCCAAGTTTGGAAATGCAATCTTTTCCATTTAGACTATATTGAGAGCAAAATTCCCATATAAGCTCGGTTGCATTTATATCTCTATTTGCGCCAGGCTTGCCAGGCCAATCGTGGCCTCCTCCAATTACTTTGTAATGCTCTAAGGCTACACAATCGTTGCCACCCCCCCAAACATATTTCTCTACTGTAGAGCCGTCATTTGCATTGGTGTTAGGTATAGGGGTTATCGTAGGGCTTAAGTTTGCATTATTATTTCCGGCCCAGTATTCGTTGGCCCCTACAAGTCCTAAACTGTATGGAGGACCACCATCCCATGGATTGTAGAAATCAAGCGTTCCGTGAATGCTTATTATTGGTACGGAGCGTGTAGGAGTGGCTAAAGTTTCAGTCCAAGTCCACATGCTTCCAGCAACAGGCCCTATAGCCGCTACTTTATCGCTTAAGAAAGCCGCTAGTTCCCAGCAGATATTGCCACCATTTGAATAGCCGCAGGCATAGACGCGACTTTGATCGATGGCATAATCGTTGTAGAGTTTATCAATCATTGCTGACGTGAAGCCAATATCATCATTGCCATTATCGTAAGGGCCAACACTATTCCAAATGCGGCCTCCTTGTGGGAACCCTGGATCTGGTAAGCCATTTGGGTAAACAGCAATAAAGTTATTTGCCTCTGCAAGTGGCCTAAAGTCTACATAGTTAATCCATTGTTGTGCACTACCAGATCCACCGTGATATGAAATCATTACAGGCAAACTGACTGTACCATCAAAACTAGCAGGTAGATACACAAGATAATCTCGAGCAACGCCATTGACGTTAATATTTTTTTGCAGTAACTGGCCAGATTGTCCAAAAGACGTTTCTAATCCAACTAGGGCTGTTAACGAGAATGTAAAGATGTAAAGGGAAAAGCGAAGAATGAGGGAATTACGCATATAAAGATAATATCAGAAATAGATTTAAGTGGAATGCGTTTATGAGTTTTTTAAATTATTTACCTAAGAATTAGCGGAGCTACATAAAAAAATGAAGAAGCAGGCATCGGCGCCAAGCGAAGAAGGTGAGGCGACAGCCAAAGCCTTGCCTAGATTAAAGTCACCCAAGGTTATTCGACTTATGCCCCAGGGCGGGCGCTGATTGCCTGCACCACCGCGCCAGCCGTAGTGCCGGTGTGCGATAACGATAGTTGCCATTCGACAATACCTTTCTCGCTTGCCACTGTTGCCGCTACCCCGGCCACCGTTAAGGAAGGGCGCCCGTTACTGTCGTTACTCACTTCGAAATCTGTAAACGCAACGCCGCCAGACCATCCGGTTCCTAGTACTTTCATCGCCGCTTCTTTAGCTGCCCAACGTGCGGCAAAATGCTCATGCGGACGGCTACCGCCACTGCAGTAGACTTGTTCGGCCACGGTGAAGATGCGGTCGAGAAAACTCTGCCCACCTTGCTCGATGGACTTTGCTAGGCGCTGAATATCGACTAAGTCGAGGCCAATTCCGAAGATTGAAGGAAGGGGGTCGCTCATGGGCTTGCTCGACGTCATCATATAGCATCATGCAAGACAGTGACCTCCTCTCGAAGCTAAATCCAGCGCAGCAGCAAGCTGTTGAGCACGGTGATGGGCCATTGCTGATATTAGCGGGTGCTGGAACAGGTAAGACACGTACCATTACCCGTCGTGTTGCGCATTTGGTGACCGAGCGCCGCGTACTGCCGTCACGCATCTTGGCGATTACCTTCACCAATAAGGCTGCGCAAGAAATGAAAAGTCGGATTGCTGCTTTCGTGCCGCACACTGGTATTTGGGCCGGAACTTTTCATGGTATTTGTGCGCGTATGTTAAAAATGCAGCCCGAGCCGGTTGGGCGTACCTCTAATTTTTCGATTATCGATGTCGACGATCGGCGAAAATTACTGCGCAGGTTGATTAAAGAGGCCGGTTTCGACCCGCAGATTTATCGCCCACGCAAATTTGAGAATATCATCTCGACCTGGAAGCAAAATCGCATGTCACCAGCTGATTTAAACGACGAGCCTGTTTACGGGCGCGAGGCTGAGATTTGTGCGCAAATTTATGGTAAGTACGAACATGCTTTAGCGCAGCAAGACTCTCTAGACTTCGACGACCTGCTCTGGAAAGGCTTGATGTTACTGAAATATGACGCAGAACAGCCTGCCCCGCGTTGGGTAAACCGTTTCGATCATGTTTTGGTAGATGAATACCAAGATACAAACCAAGTGCAGTTTGAAATGGTAAGTCTGCTGTCGAAGGCAACAACCAATTTAGCTGTTTGCGGCGATCCTGACCAATCCATCTACAGCTGGCGTGGCGCTGACATTTCTAACATCCTTAACTTCGAGCGTGACTTCCCGAATGCCAAGATCGTGCGACTCGAGCAGAATTACCGTTCGGTTGGTAATATTCTCAAGGCCGCGCAAAACGTTATAGAGCAAAACGAAGAGCGTTATGAGAAGGGTTTGATGACCGAGCAAGAAGACGGCGCGCCGATTTTACTGACCGATGCTTACGACGAAGAGCGCGAGGCGGACACTGTAGCGATGCAAATTGCGCGCTGGGTTGACGCAGGTACATCCGCCAAAGAAATTGCGGTGTTTTACCGCACCAATTCCTGCTCGAGATCTTTAGAGCAGGCATTAACTCGCTTGCAAATCCCTTATCAAATGATTGGCGGCCTTAGCTTCTTTGAACGCAAAGAAATTAAAGACCTCATTTCGTTTGCGCGTTTAGTAGTCAATCCTCGCGACGATGTGGCCTTTGACAGAATTGTTAATGTTCCACCACGTGGCATTGGCGCAACATCGATAGTGCGTTTGCATGAGCAGGCGAATGCCAATCGTGAATCGATGTTGACTAGTATTAAACGTGACGACGTGCGCGCGTCTATTCGCGGCACAGCGAAAAGAGGTATCCTGAAGTTCTTGTCGATTTACGACAATATTTGTCAGCAGACGACTTCTGCAGAAATAACTTTACGCAACATCGTCGAGCGCACGGGTTATCGCCGCTACGCAGATAAGTTAGAAGCGACTGAAGATGTCGATCGCCTAGCGAACATTGATGAATTACTAGCATTCGCCGCTGAGTATGATGCGCGTGAAGAAGGCGGAGTCCACGGCTTCCTGCAAGAGATTTCGTTGCTTACCGACACCAAACGATGGGATGTCACTGCCGAGAAAATTTCATTGATGACGATTCACGCGGCCAAAGGTTTAGAATTTGATTGCGTCGCGGTGGTGGGTAACGAAGAGGGTTTGTTCCCCCATGCGCGTTCTTTCGAGGACCCTGACGGACTCGAAGAAGAGCGCCGGTTGTTTTATGTGGCGCTAACGCGTGCGCGTAAAGAGATCATGCTAACGCATGCAAAAGTGCGTTACCGAACCGGTTCTCCTGGGCCAACCTCACCGTCACGATTTCTCCAAGAAATTCCGCAAGAAGTGCTTCCCGAAACGGCATTCGCCTCTCAGCTAAAAGAAGTTGACAGTTTCCCGACGCGTAGCAGCACCAGTTTGCCCAATAGCGATGACGGTACTTCTTCGGAAATCGTCGTTGGCGACGAAGTGCGCCACCCCGTGTTTGGCGATGGCTTCGTTGAGCGCATTCAAGGCACTGGCGCTAACGCGCGCATCGTCGTTGAATTTAGCGAAACTGCAGAACAGCGCACATTGCTTATGGCTTATTCGATGCTCGAGAAGCTAAGCTAGGGTATGTCATCTGCTAAAGACCGCCTCATTGAAGCATACCTAACTTGTTTCGGTTTAGGCTATGCGCCCATTGCTTCGGGTACGTTCGGTACCCTAGGTGGAGTTGCGCTTGCTATAGTTTTCGCGTTGTACCTGCCGGCGCATTATATGCTCGCATGTTTGGTCACCGCAGTGGTTCTGACTTTAATCGGCGCGCCTCTTGGCAAGTGGGCCGAAGAGAAATGGCAGCGCAAAGACCCTGGTCAATATGTGCTCGATGAAGTGATCGGTTTTTTGGTCACGGTTGCCTTTATTGACCCTGAACATAACTTGACTATTCATTTAGCTATCGGATTCTTGCTATTTAGATTCTTTGACATCTTCAAGCCACCACCTGCCCGCCAACTAGAAAAAGTTTCAGGCGGATGGGGAATTATCCTCGACGATGTCGTCGCGGGTATTTATGCCGCTATCGCCTTGTGCGTTTACACTAACTACATCGCTTAATGTCTGAAGAATACGTACGCCGTAAACCCGGAATGGGCATTGCCAGTCGTTTCACGCTCGGGCTGGGATTAGTGGCCAGCGTAGTCGCGGTTGCAGCCTCGTTCTTATTACTGAATGGCATCGACGAAATCGGCGGCACGATAACGACTGCTGCGCAGGTAGAGCTGGCATCCGAGACCGCGCGGTTGAATGCTTTGAACGCCGAGAGGTCGGGCGACATGTATTTAACACGCCATACCTCGCAATCCGGTTTAGTAGTTCAGGTTGGCAAAGGTAAGCTCGACGTTGACGGCGAGACTGTTGATAAAATTGTTTTCTTAGCATCGCCAGCAAATCAAGGCGGTCAAAATTCTATTTCCGAGGGTTTTTACGCACCGCTAGATAGTATGGCGTCTGCTTCGACCAAAATAATCTCGTTGGTGGTGCTGGTCTTTGCCGCTTTCGTTTTAATCGTGGTCGTTATGGCGTTAATCACTGCCAAGCGCATCACTCGACCGCTCAACGAAATGGTCGACGACGTCTTGAAGATTTCACGCGGCCACGTCGACACCAGTATCAGCGCCGAAAACGCTGTTGGCGAAGTGGCGCATCTTGCTATCGCTGTAGAGCGGATGGTAGATGATTTGGTTGAAAGCCAAGAGCAAGCACAAGCTCTTGTCGATTCCCTTTCCGAGACAGCAAATTTGCGCGATGTGCAACGCCGGCTCCGCCCTATGGATATCCCAGTGGTCAACAACTGGGAAGTCTCAACTTGTGTGCTTGAGGCTGAAGGTCCCGGGACGGGCGATTTTGTCGATGCTATGCGCGACGACGAAGATGGCTTCGTTACCGCATGGGTCGGCGCACCGTCGATAAGTGGGCTTGCCGGCGCCTTAATCATGACCATGACGCGTTCCTATTTGCGGGTGCGCTCGCTTTCCGGATTAGCGCTCGCCGAATCCATAGACGCCGCTAACTTTGCTTTGCATCGTGACTTGGCGAAAGGCATGTATTGCACAGTTATGGCAGCGCGCTTCAATCCGCAAACTGGCGAAGGCGAAATAGTATCCGCAGGCCATCAGTCTCCAGCCGTGCGCTTCGATGCCGAGTCCGGTGAAATGCGTACCTTACAGCCCAACGGTATTGCCCTCGGCTTTGATGGTGGGCCAATCTTTAGAAACTCTATAGAAACCCTGCAGCTACAGCTTAAAGATGGTGATGCCATGTTCATGTATAGCCCGCGCGCTACTACTTGTGAAAACGCAGCTGGCAAAGAGCTTGGCGAAAAAGGAGTTTATGCTTTGGCTAAGATTGCAGTCGAGAGTGGCTTAGAGGTCATGCAAGAAAAGTTGCTGAAGTACCTCGGTGACAATGCGCACCCTGATCTTGGGTTTGTGCTAATTAGAAACACGAAAACTAATGAAGATAAGTGAATTCCAGAAACACATTGAAGAAATATACTTCAACAAAGACAGTGCGCGCGGTATCGAAGGCACTTTTATGTGGTTCGCCGAAGAGATTGGCGAGCTGACGCGTGCCATCCGGCGCGATGATGACCGCGAGAACCTTGAAGAAGAGTTCGCCGATGTACTGGCTTGGTTAGTCACCTTGGCTTCCATGAAAGGCATCGATTTAGAAACGGTGGCGCAAAAAAAATACGCACAAGGATGTCCGTACTGTAGTACGGTGCCTTGCGCGTGCTCCTAAACTTTATCTATGAGGGGATGAAGTTGCGGCTTGAGTTGAATGAAGCAAGGGTCTCATCATCAGCCCCCTGGATTAAATGCGATAATAAAACTTACTTGCTTCATTATTTAGAGGGCGCAAACAGCAAAAGGTTCCCAATTAATTTAAATAAAATAAAGAAATGAAAAAAGACCTATATATCAAGTGCCCTGATTGCGATGTAGAGATGCGCATCGACCGTGATAGTGGCGAAATCATCAGCCATGGTAAGAAAGATCAGCCTTCTGGCATAGATTTCGGCCAGGCGTTGGCGGCGGAGAATAACCGCAAAAACGAGCTTGATGACCTATTTACGCAGGCAACCAAGAAGGCAGAAGAAAAGCCAGATAGGCCGGACGACCTTAACAACGATAAGTGGACCTAATAAAAAAACAAACCTACCGGCAAGGGTAGGTTCGTTAGGGGTGTTGGCGTTAGAGGCCAACTATGACCATCGTTATTTGAGTTTTACGATGAGTAGAATTCTACAATCATACCGAGGTGAACATCGAATGGATGTTGGGCGCCTTTTGGTATGTCGGTAATAGTACAAGTCAAATTGGCGCCGTCAAATGTCATCCACTCGAAAGTTGGAGCATTTTCTGCGAGCTCAACGGAGCGCCCAATAAATTCTTTTGACTTATCAGCAACAGTAATAACATCACCTGGGCGAACTTGGTACGAAGGGATGTCAACGCGGCGGCCGTTCACTTTTACGTGACCATGGTTAACTCCTTGACGTGCTTGCCAAATACTGCGGCCAAAGTTTATACGGCGGCAAACGTTGTCTAGGCGACGCTCGAGTATTTCGATGAGGTTGTCACCGGTGTTACCCTTGCGGCGTGTAGCTTCCTTCATGTATTTGCGAAATTGCTTCTCTTGCACGTTGTAGTAGTAACGCAACTTTTGCTTTTCACGCAAACGCACACCGTAGTCTGAAAGACGACGCATACGCTTAGCAGAACCACCCGGAGGCGTGTCTAGGCGACGCGAGTTAAGGTGCTTAGGGTTGTCGGAAATTGCCACGCCGAGTTGACGGGACAAGCGAACTTTAGGGCCTGTGTATGTAGCCATGAATTGATTTTATGTACGCCCTGAATTGATACGGAGATAGGGCGAAACGGTCGAATATAGTAGGGAAAACTGACAAAATCGTCAAGGATAAAATCATTTTCGTGATGGACCGAAGCGCCCATCGAACTGTTGGTAGTAATTTGCCAGCGAATCTAGACCCAATTGGCGGAATTCAGCCGCGAGAGACATGAAAGAGCGGTCACGAAAAGCGAGCCTGGAGCCGAATGAGAGCGGCCCCAAATCTGGCGTTTGGGTACTGAGGCCCTTCTGCAGCCGCAAGTCGCGTAAAAGGCCCTGTACCTGCAGTTTCCCGAAGTAAATCTCGACTAAATCACCGCGGCTATCAATCAACAGGCTGAACGGTAGCGGAGTGGTGGTGTCAGGCCCAAGTACTTCATTAACAAGCACTTGCATTATTTGGACCACCTCAGCATTCGCAGTTCCAGCTAATTTGTCAAACCCGAAAGATTGCATCAGCTTGGCTGCTAAGGCATCCATTTCGGAACCGTCGGTGCACATGGTTACCACTTGTAGATTGAAGCGATTTAGCCTATTCTTGGCCTTAGCCAACTCATCTAACTCTGCTAAACAGACCGCACAGGTCGTAGACCAGAAGTTCAGCAGAACGGGGCGCCCAGCTAAGTCGCCGAGCTGGCGTCCAGGATCTGCTGCGGATGGAATTGGGACCTCGGCTACGGGTAGACGGCTGACTAGTGGGATTCTCCACACGTCGTTGTCGCTGGCTGCGCTCCAATCGCCACTCGGTAATTTGCTACCTGTCGCATCAATGGTATTCATGCCGACGCCTTGCGTGAATGTTAGCTGCTGGTTGCAGGCGACATCGCTGTAGGACATTTTGCTGCCATCCGGCCAAGTGACTTCGAGCTTGTCGACCGATTTGGCGTCAGCCATTCCGAAGTAAAGCATTTTTGAAGATTGGCTAAGATATCCATCGCCTGCAGTCAAAATCTCCATGTGCCGTGAGTCGCCTATTGTCGCAACAACTTTAGTACCAATGCCATCGCGGTTAACAGTGATGCCATTACCAACGAGTCGAACTTGCAGCCAATTGTTATGCAGTAAATTATTTTGCAAGACGCGCAAGCGCGGGGCATTGCGATTGCGCAAGATTAAATCAACAGCGCCATCGTTGTTCCAGTCGGACTTGGCTACTGCCCGCCCATCTTCCAAAAAGTCAGCGGTGGTAATCGCCGACACGTCAACAAATTTTTCGGCGCCCATCGATAAGAAAACTCTATTACGCTCACGGCCACTCCATGACAGTCCCTCATTGCGCACCAACATCATTAAGCTCGCCCAAGCGTTTTTGTAATCATCGCTAACTTCGTCTTTTGCAGTGGCTGGAGATTGGGACGTCACGCGTCGCCAAAAAAAACTTCACAAATCTTTACTCTTCTCGCTAGTGACAAAACCATTTGGCGAATAAATATCGGCATAGCCATCATTGTTAAAGTCAATAAAGCTTGCGCCCCAGCCCCAGCCACCCACAGTCATCTGCGAGCTCTCGGTTTTATCGACAAACCTCCCTCCCTCATTTGCTAATAAGGTGTTGCCACGCGCATGGCGCACATAGTCCTTATGCACATCTTGCGCTTGCCCTTTCATGAAACGATCAGGCTGGGTTGCGATGCGACGTCCAGCCGAACTGAACATGTTTGTCACTAAAATGTCAGAGTCACCGTCTCTATCGTAATCGGACACGCTAACACCCATGGCCGCGCCAATGTCATCTGCACCTAAAGCAATTGCTTGATCGCTAAAGTGGCCCTGACCATCGTTGATATAAAGGTTGTTGCGGCCAAAGTCATTCGAAACATATAAATCTAAATCGCCATCGTTATCTAGATCATGCCACACCGCTGCCATACTGAATTTGTGATTATTGTCATCTAAACCGACTGCAGCGGCTGATTCAGTCCACTTCTGATTACCGTCGTTACGCCAGAAAAAGTTTGTAGCACCATTGTCAGCATCATGATAAGGCGCAGGTACACCGCCCATGATTCCTCCAAGTACGTAGCGGCAAGCGTATATGTCGAGGTCGCCATCATTGTCTGGGTCGCCGGCTGTCATTGAGTAGATATCAGCTGGGTCGGTCATGCGCAGTGCGGCGCGCTCGGTGAAAATACCGGTGCCGTCGTTGTAAGCGATTAAAATATTTGCTCCAACCGCCACTGCTAAATCTTGATCACCATCGTTATCGAAGTCGCAGAGCAATACTCCGCGAGTGTTATCTAAAAAGTCAACGCCAGCGGTGGCAGCATTTTCAATGACGCTACCATCTTTTTGATGGATATATAAGCGATTGGCTAAGCCTCCTTGTTGAGCTAAGTAAATGTCATCCAGCCCGTCGCCGTTGATGTCTCCGAGCGCCATGCCTTGTGAACCAATTAAGCTGCTGCCGATAATGCGATCCGTTTTGTTTATGTATTTGTCTACGCCATGCAACAATTCTTGACGGTGACGGGGCACCTTAGAAAACACAGCCGCAGAAACGTCGCTGAATAAAGGTTTTGCCGTTGAAGTTACTTGGTACTTATCGAGTTTGATGCTCCGCAATAGTGGCGCGCTATCTTTATCTGCGGGGTAGAGCCATGTCGCGTAAAACTCTTGATTGATTTGATTCAAGAACGGGAGTCCCCCGAAAGCCGCGTGCACTATTACCGACGTTCCGAAATATTCATTAGAATCTAAATCGATACTTGTGATTTTAAAGATGGTGTTAAAGAAATCCCCGGCACAAGTAGAGGCAGCATACCAGTCAGCGGCGCCAAGCCGTGGGCTGGCATCGAGATCAATGCCTTCGACAACAGTCATGTCTTCCTGCAGGTAAGAATTTTTTGTGCGCTCAGCAATCAGTGCCGTTCCTGAAAAATCATCGGCGAATAAAGCGTCAGGCATTTCATTGGCGTGGTAACTAGCGTTAAGCAATCGCTCAAACTGTTCTTTGGCAGCATCATGCAGCGCTTCGCTTGGCCAACCATCAGCAGTAGGGTTTACTTTCTCAGCGTTTTCCTGGTACCAATCCTGCTGTTGCGCGCCAAGGCTTTGTGCGCAACAGCACAGCACCAGTGCGTAAAAAACACTTAATTGCTTTGATGAGCGGGGGGGCATACCTTATCTTAATGCACACATGAGCCTTAGTGACATACAGTTTGTAGCTTTTTTCATGCTTTTGCACGTTGTGTTCCTCAACTTGCCTAAAGCTAACTACACCCGCGCGATGAAGTTGTCGCGCGGAGTGGCAGCTGTCATTTTGTCGGTTGTTGGATTTTACGGCTTGTTTGCCGATCTCGGTCAGTGGCAAAGCGCGTTTATTTTCCATCATACAGCCGGAGATGCCCTAGAGAGTAAATTACATTTCTGCATGCTGATTTGCATGGGACATTTTGTTGCCGACTTACTGTGGCTGGTTTGGGGGAAGATGCGTTACGGTGTTGCCCTGCGTCGTGATTTAATCATTCATCACGTCATTGGCATTATTGCTTTTGGTTACGCATTACATCACGAGATCGCTTACGTTGCTTGCCTTATTACCATGGCGTCCGAAGTGATGCCGGTGACCACTGGAATTGGCGCTTATGGTCAGCGTGCGCAAAACATGGACATCGTCAGATTTGCCAATCGATGGCGCTTAAAACTTTTGGTGTGGTGGCGCGTGCCGTTATGGGCAACGATGGCGATTCTCAGCGTACGCACGTTAATTTTTGGCGCTTATCCACAAGATTTGTTCGTCGCCTATATTCTTTCCACGTGCGGATTTATCGGATTATTACTGCTCGACCGTTTTTGGATTAAACAATGTATAGCAGCCGAAAGTAATTCATGAGCCAGTCACCGCTGATTAGGGTTAGCTGCGCGGGTGTTTAACGATCCGGAAGCTGCTCAATCCTTAGCTTCGCAAAGAAATAAAGCGCTCTGAAAAGAAGTCATTCCCTTTGTCGTCAGTGATTATGAAAGCAGGGAAATGCTTAACCTCAATTTTCCAGATGGCTTCCATTCCAAGTTCGGCGTATTCTAAACATTCGACTTTAGTAATGCAGTCTTGCGCTAAACGTGCCGCTGCACCGCCAACAGAGCCCAAGTAAAAACCACCGTGTTTTTCGCAGGCATCCGTAACTTGTTGCGAGCGGTTGCCTTTGGCCAACATCACCAACGACCCACCATTTTTTTGGAACAAATCAACGAAGGAATCCATCCGCCCAGCGGTAGTCGGCCCGAACGATCCAGACGTCATGCCATCAGGGGTTTTAGCTGGGCCGGCATAGTAGACCGGATACTCTTTCATGTAGTCAGGCAGTTCGCCCGTCTCTTCTAAGCGCTCACGTAATTGAGCATGCGCCATGTCGCGTGCTACGACCATCGTGCCGCTAAGGGAAACACGAGTTTTAACAGGGTGTTTGCTCAACTCCGCGCGGACCGC